>NZ_JAUBPR010000252.1:0-2354 GCF_036700845.1 Microcoleus sp. S13_C5 | reverse complement strand
TTATTAAATGGGATCGAAAAATCAAAAATAAAGGCAATGCTATTTTATCCGGTTTAGCTGCGTAGCAGCTTAGCAGAAAAAATTCACCCGATAAAACCAGATAAAATCAGAAAAAACTTACAGCGTATTCCAGGTATGTGAAGTATTCGGGACACGGCAATGCCCTCTCCATACGGGGATCTATCGACCTAGAGTGTACTTTATAAACGTGGAATACGCTGTCTATAAATAAAATCCGTTGGTATCGAAATTATTGCTCTCTCTCTGATCTTCCTCTGCGTTCTCTGCGGTCTCTGCGGTTAAAAAAATCCGCTCCAACCTGAATTAAGATAACAAGATAACATCACTTTTGGTAGCCAATGATTTAACTTTCTAACTATAGATATACCCAATTTAAAAGGTCAATGATGCCAACTGCAACGGATTTTAAGGACTATTACACTATTTTGGGAGTAAGCAAAACCGCAACTCCCGAAGAAATAAAACGGGCTTACCGCAAACTTGCTCGCAAATATCATCCCGACCTCAATCCTGGAGATAAGGACGCAGAGGCAAAATTCAAAGACCTCAATGAAGCAAATGAGGTGCTTTCCGATCCAGAGAAACGGCCCAAGTACGATCGATTTGGCGAACATTGGAACCAACCTGCTTACAGTGAAGCGCCATCATCTAGAGAAACTAATGCTGGGACGGTTGACTTCGATCAGTACGCTGACTTTGATTCATTTATTAACGATTTGCTAGGTCGATCGAGAAACGGATCGCAACGTAGAACCAACACAACCAGCGGCTTTGATGATTTTGGTGGCGGATTTCGCTCTCAAGCCCCCGCACCGGATAGCGAAGCTGCGATCGCCCTGACATTTTCCGAAGCATTTCACGGTGTCCAAAAACGACTGCAATTCGACGACGAAACAATCAACGTCCGCATTCCCGCAGGCGCAAAACCAGGTAGTCGCATTCGCCTCAAGGGTAAAGGCCGTGCGAGTCCGTTTTCTCAACAGCGTGGCGATTTGTATCTGACGATCGAGATATTAACCCATTCCTTCTTCCGATTCGAGGGTGATGACCTCGTTTGTGACGTACCAATTCGCCCCGATGAAGCGGTTTTAGGGGCCGAAATCAGCGTGCCCACACCCGATGGTAGCGTGACGATGAAAGTGCCCAAAGGAGTGCGATCGGGACAATCGCTCAGACTGCGCGGCAAAGGCTGGACATTGCAAAAAGGGGGACGCGGTGATTTACTCGCCAAACTCCTGATTGTCACGCCAAAAGACTTAAGTGCGATCGAGCAAGAATGCTACGAAAAAATCCAGGCCAATACCAACTTTAACCCCCGCGCCCAGTTAGAGGAAATAAAATTATGAGCTTCAGCCTTTCAACAACCGTGGTTTCACCCGAAGGTGAGCAACTCTACACCTTTGAATATGCTGCATTGGTGACTAAGACTTCGATTACGCTGGTCAAGGTTTATGTTGAGTTAGGGGTGATTGAGCCGATCGGCTCAATGCTACATCCGCGCGAGATTGCTCGAATTGCTCAGATTCAGCGCTTGCGTCAAGACTTGGGGCTGAACATGGTCGGAGCCGCAATGGTGCTCGATATGGCGGCTGAAATTGCCCAATTACGGGCACAGCTCAAGGCGCATCAGTCTCATCCACGGAACACACTATGAGGTGTCTAAATCAACACTCAAAGCTGGCGTGAAATCGGGAGATTTTTCAGGTTTAGACGTTCTGTAAAGTGTCGGAATTACTATTGTGAGGTAGAGCCAAATGACATTCATCCGATCTTGGCGATTCATCACACTTATGCTGGCTTCATTTAGTCTGAGTTTGTCTATAACGCATTTGCTAGAGTTGCCACAAAGAATGCAGTTTGACCAGCAACTTTGGGTGAGAGTGACGGTTGTTAAAAATGTTTATAAGTTATTTGGCTCAGTTGGCGCCGCTTTTGAAATTACAGCGGTTCTGACAGCAATTATATTGGCATTTCTCGTTCGCAAACATGGTTCAACTTTTTACTGGACAATGGGCGGAGCAATTTTCTTGGTGCTGGCACTTGTGAGTTGGATCGTGTTTGTCGCACCGATGAATGCTGAATTTGCCAAATGGTTGACTAACCCCATTCCAGTAGATTGGACGCGGTATCGCGACCAATGGGAGTATGCACACGCAGTCAACGCCTTGATTTAAAATCCTTGGGCTAAGTTTGCTCGTGATTTCTGTGCTTGTTGAAACGCCGAAAAAGAGAGCGATCCATTCTGATCGTGAGTGATAAGCTGATACGCAGCTAGATTGTATAATATAAATATAAAATAAGCGATCATTAGTTATAATGTATGCCAGCCAAAA
>NZ_JAUBPR010000251.1:0-2361 GCF_036700845.1 Microcoleus sp. S13_C5 | reverse complement strand
AATTAATCCGAAACATCTCAAAAACTGGTTTACTAATTGCTGCTACTGTACCTCATAACATCCGGAAGTGCTGTAATACTGTATTGCTAGTCTGTCCTGCGATGGCGATCGGTTGAAGTGACTGACTCATGGGAGCGATCGACTGCTGCAACTGTTGTTGATCTTCATTGATTGGGCTCATAGTCTTCCACTTGTCTAAATACACTTTTCTAATTGATATTGGCTGGCTGTAAACACTACTACAACTGCCCCAGCAATTTCTCGTAGTCTGTGTGTGAACCAACCCAAAACCAGATCGCAGTGTCTCCATCCAACTGACAAACTGCTCGATAGTTTTTGCTAATTCGGGCAGAATAGATGGGTAACTCTGGATGCACCTTCTTGAAACGCAGGCTTGGATGACTTGGGTTTTCCTTGAACTGGCGATACGCCGCGCGCGTCTGCTCTTTAACTTGTTGAGGTAAATCAGCAAATAATTTACGGAACTCGGTTGTAGTGCGTGAATTCACAATGTTTCTGGATCGAGTTCTTGGGTTTTGCCTGCATGATACTCAGCCATTGCGGTCGCTGCGAGTTTAGCAAGAGCATCGGGGGAACGGGAGAATGCTTGATCCCAACGCATATCATCTGCCGAGTCAGATTCAGACAATAACACTGCTTTGCTACTGTGTCCTGCAATAACAATGGGTTGATCCGCAATCTTAGTCATTGTCATGAATACAAGAACAACAACAGGCATAATGTAGGCTGCTGCTGTACCTATTACTGGGGCGATTGCTGCTGAAACAGAACTCACAAGAGTTTTTTGTAGTACCTCTGACGAAGAAAGTAGCTGTTTGTGTTCATCAGCGTATTTTTCATCGCCCCTTAAGAATTTTTCCATTTCATCCCGGACTTTTTCAATAAATAGATTTCTCGCTTGTTCGGCTCCAAATGGGAATGTGTTTTCTGGCATTGCATTCAGCCACTGTTTTGCTGCCTCTTCGTAAGAGTTAGTGGAATCCACTAGCTGCTTGATCCTTATTTGTTGGTATTTAGGCAGCGTTGTGAGCCACTCTTCATTATCAACCTGAAATAATTGTTCTAATTGATTTTCCATATCTACAACATTTCCCTAACGTACTCAACAGACACCGCATGAGTAGTCTGATGGAGGGTATGCGGATCTACTCCACCCAATGAAATACTACCTCCACCACCCGGAGCATATGACCCAATCAGGATAGCAACAAGCACTGTAGTTTGTGCAGAGAATATAGGGCTTCCAGATTGACCTGGGCGAGCCTGAGTGTTCAGGACGACATGCTTGGTTTTGACTATTCCATTTTTAATTAAGATTCGTGCACCGATCTCAGTTCGTTGCTGAGTGAGTACCAATCTTCCATGATCGGCGTGAGGATAACCAAAAATATCAACAACACTGCCAAAATTTAGAAGATCTGTGCTACCCATGGATATAGGAGAGAACGCATCAATATCAGCCGACAAAATACACAAATCTGTGAAAGGATCAATAGCTTCAATGCGAACCGGAATTACCTGAACTCGCTCATCAGAAGTATCTTGATAGTCATTGATGCTCGAATTATCAGGTTTTACAACCACGACTAGATTCTGCTCATCTTTATTAGTAACATGGGCAGCCGTAACAAACTTTCCAGGACTATTTAGTAGAGTTGCTGTACCAAGCAGCGATACCCCATTGAGTCCTGTTCGTCCGACCGCCAATACTATGTTTCCGAGAGATGAGTATGACATTTGACTTTTTACGATGAAAGTATGAACTTGCCATATAACTCTTAATTATACTACAACTGCGGTAGAATAACACTCTCATTGATAGATCATACCGCGCAATCACCAAAGTTATGTTTCTAAGTCGAGTAAATTGTACAGCAACTTCAACATCATACCTGATCAGAGTATCAATTGCCGCAGCAATAGCTCGCTCTTTCTCGAACCGCCTGTCTCGTCGGATCACTGATTGACATCTTGAGCCGCCATCATTGCATTGATATGGGTAAAGATGCGCTCTAATTCCCCAATGGCGTCTAGTTCCGCTGCCTCTTGTGCAATTAGTTGGTCTGCCTTTTTCTTCTCTAACAACTGTTCCATTCGCTGTTGCAGCGATTCACTAAATTTGAACAACTTCCACCGATCGACTTTTTCAATGCAAATCTCATGGATTAACGAGGAGGGTTTGTTGAGAATTGAAACCATTGTAGGCTCCCAGCTTCGGGTTTTAGGTAGTGACTAGATTATAGCTTTTATTCAATCTGGCAGATTTAACCCACATTCCGCAGATATTCAAGCAGAAGGAAAGGAAGATAGATTCGGAAACACAAAACTCCCAAACGATTG
>NZ_JAUBPR010000098.1:0-25056 GCF_036700845.1 Microcoleus sp. S13_C5 | reverse complement strand
GGCAATCGTTTGGGAGTTTTGTGTTTCCGAATCTATCTTCCTTTCCTTCTGCTTGAATATCTGCGGAATGTGGGTTGTTAGACAACGGGTACCACCCTGAGAAAATTACTCAAGCCTTGGAGGAGATTTATCCTCAGATTATGGCTAAGATTCAATTTGAACTCTCCGCCAAGCCATCAAAAGCCGAAAAGCTCGCTAAAGGGCAATCGGGATTTGTGCCTGTGGCGGCTAGATGGGTGATTGAACGTTCAAACGCTTGGGTGGAAAGATGCAAAAGTTTAGTCAAAAACTTTGAGCGCACACTCGCTCGTTCAAATGCCAAACTCAAGCTTTGCTTTATCAGACTGATGCTTAAAAGACTAGCCACCGCGTAAAAAGATCTCAAATGGGTTCTATACGATCGTCGGCGTTGCTTAGTGATACCCTAATTCAGCAACGGCTTTTTTTATAGTCATATCATCGAGGCGATCAACGCTTTTCCCTTGGCCGTAAATCTCGCCAGATTTCTTGATGACATATGTGCAAAAAATACAGTGCTAAATTCAGAAGAGCTAATAATTTAGTGCCATCTTCTAACATCGCGTGTACTCCTAGACTTTGAGACTCAAAAAGATCCTCAAACCGTGAGATAGCAAACAAGAGGAATGCTAGGACTAATGGCAGGTAAGGAGTGGTTTTGATGTATCGCCAAAACTGAACTCCGTAAAGGAAAACAGCCGTACCATAACACAAATAAATAAATTTGATAGATATGCCCAACCGAGAAAGAATCAAAGTAATCCGAAACCTGTCATCCAGGAAAAAGACTCCGAGTAGTAAAGCACTAAAAAACAAGAATATCGCCGATCGACTCCGTGGCTCTTTTTGGCGCAGCAGTCCGAAAGTAAATGCACAAGTTGCTACTGGGATGCACCAGAGGACTTCGGAAACTCCGGTGAGAATGCCTTCGTAAGGGAACCAGACATTAAAAGGATCGCTAAACAGGCGTTCAACTGCGTCTCCCTGCTTGTTGAGTTTGGCGTATAGGCTCAGGCAGACCAACATCAGGACAGTCAGAGTGTTGAAAGCAGCTAAAAACGGGACACAAAAAAACTTTTTTTTGAAAAATTCTAAAGAATTTGCAAACTGGGGAAATTTATCGAATACAGGCAGATGCTTCATAAAAAATGTCTCTAAGCAATAGAGTTCGTTACTGATTCACTGGTAGCCAAACCACAAAGGTAGTGCCGTGATCGGTTGGATATAATAAAGGATCGGCAGCAGATGGCAGCCATTCATGATTGAGTGGGGAAAATACTTCTATTTCTCCTTGCATTTGGCGGACTAAATCGCGGGCGATCGCCAAACCCAATCCTGTGCCCGGAATTTCTGTCTGCGCTTTTTCTCCCCGGTAGTGCCGCTCAAATAAATGCTCTAAATCCTGGGGGGGAATGCCGGAACCAGTGTCGCTGACTGCAACTGCTATGGCAGGCAATTGGCTGTATCCTGCCCGATCGCCATCCGCTGCTTTGTACCTGACTTTAATATAAATTTGGCAGCCAGCAGGGGTATATTTCAAAGCATTGTCAATTAAATTGCTCAAAACCTCGCGCAAAGCTCGATCGTTCGCCCAGACTGGTGGCAAATCCGCCTCCAGGTCGGCTACCAATTTCAGATTCCTTTCAGATGCGATCGCCTCGGCGGAAAGTAACAGCGGTTTTAAGACTTCTGCCACAAAACAGGATTCCTGCAAATTGGCCGCAGGTGACAGCGACAGAGGAGAATGCCGCCGGATTGATTCCACATTGGACATTGCTTTTTCTGAAGTGCCCGATGGCAGTTTTAGATGCGCTTCGCCGGTGTCAACAGTTCGATCGAACTGGCCGAGCAACTCTTGCAGCCGATCGCTCTCTCGGACAATACTAAAAGCCACATTGCGGTTTTTGTCTTCCGGTACCAGCCGCCGCGCTAACAACTTGCCAAAAGTTCGCAACGCTGTCAGCGGACTTTTGAACTGGTGGAGCAAATTGTGCATCGTGTCGTAAACCTGAGCCTGGATTTGCCGACTCGTACCCAATTCCTGCTGCATCCACTGCGAGCGCTGGTCTAAAATGCAGGCTAGGGCTAAGGTGCGAGCAATTTGTTGTATTTGAGCCTCCTCTGGCTCGTTCCAAGGCCTGTCTTGCCGACCGCTGACTAGGAGTCCCATTACAGCTCCCTCGTGTATCAGAGGCGTCACAATTTGCCTGCGCTGCTGCCACACATTCTCCGGGCCTTGACACTGATGGGAACTGCGCTCATTACCCGGAAGCGGTTCGGGTGCGATCGCCCCTACGGTTGATTCTTCCACAGGAAGAACCGGTGGCGCTAGTAGTCGCGGCAATGGTTTTACTGTCGAGCTTTCGGGAGATTGCAACCTCAACCCCTGATTTTCTTCTGATTCGGCTGAGGTTTCTGGGTAAACTGCGATCGGCACCAACTTTGCTTCGCTGCCTTCTACCAACTCTTGTGTCAGGTATACCGCGCTGAATTTCGCTCCCAAACTAACGGCGATGGCCACCTGCGAACGGCAAAGTTTGACAAATTCTGAACTGGCTGGCATTAACATGAGCGCCACATTAAGATATCTAACGGAATTCTAAGTAAATTACAAATGATCGGCGGCCGATTACTGATGAGAGACTTCTAGATTTCAGATTTCTTCCCTTTGATAGAAGGCAGCTATGTTGAAGGCATGGGGCTTTCATGAACTAAAATTGCCCCGCATCGCCCTCCGCGCAGCTTCCACCGATCCCCAACCTGGGCTTTTGGTGGAACTTGCGGCCAACCCTACCACAACCGCTACACTTTTGTCGATCGGCACGAATGTTAAGATTATGTCGATATATTAAAAACAGTTGAAATTTTGAGCTAGAACGGATATACTGGCCTCGGATTTGGTAGCTATCATTACAACCTGTCTGCTCATACTGTCTGCTCACAGAGGAGGTAAAGAAATTGGCCAGGAGACGCAAACGCAAGAGTCGCCGCCGACAAGAAGGACGCAGAATTTTAGAGTGTGTGCCTCAATATAGCATCGAGAGCGGCGAAGATAAACCCGTAACAGCGGCTCGCAAGTTCATCCATGCAGAAGGCATTGCTCCCCCAGCTTTGCTGTTAGTCAAGCGTAACGAGCATACCACTGACAGATACTTCTGGGCTGAAAAAGGTTTATTTGGAGCCCAATACGTAGAAGAGAACCATTTCTTGTTTCCCAGCTTAAAGGTGATGTTGGAAGCTACCACGGAAAAAATTCCTGTGGTGTCAGCGGGTCGCGCATAGCTCAAAATGTTTAGCTCAAAACATTGACAGCAATGTTTTTCTAAGTCTTTTAACAAAAGCGCGAGAGTTCTCATTGTCTGGAGAGTGCCAACTGAAATTTCTGCGAAAAGTCCTTAGAAATTAGGGTATAAGGAGCCATCGCAACAGGCGTGATCGCAGCCCAAGGGCGATCGCCACAATTGGCACTTTCACGATAATGGTTTTTTTTTGACTGTTTGGTCGATCGAACAAGTCGATCAAAAAAACAGCCACGGGTTTATCAACGAGAGAGTCGCTCTTGAGTCATCGGTTTGTCAGCTAGAAGTCTAACTACGGCATCTAGCATATCAAAAAACGTTCCGCGTCAAACTTTTAATCGATCGGTTTCAAATCTAAAGCTTTTTGCATGGCTGCTAGTTCATCGCGGTGAGCTCGGACAGTAACAAAGCTCTTGGTTGGGCTTCCCGACTCAGCAACTGATTCGAGTTTGAGGGAGACTTGCTCAGAGCGTCCAGCTTTTTTCCAGTAAAATACCCCCGCCAGCGGGGACAGCAGTACCAAAGCTAGGAAAATTTGACCCTGCTGAGGAACTAGCATTCCCAAAACCAGTCCCAAGCACAGAGCGCCGCCTGCACTCAGCAGAGTTAGAAAAATAGCTAGAAACCAACTCGGCCGCACAAAACCCTCAAACGTGACTTTATAGTTAGGGGCATCGACGGCTGCAACTCGGTAAGCTCTCTGGGCAAAATACTGTTGTAAGTCGGTTAACAGTGACTCTTGGGCGCTCTCGGAAGCCAGCTTGACTTGTTCGATTCGATCTTTGACTGAAGCCTTGATGAAGAAAAACAAGCCAACAGCCAGCAGTAGCGTTAGCACAAATGTTGAAGGAAGAACAGCAGTATCCATCGGTAGAAGTTTGTGTAATTGAAATTATCTACTATTACTTTACAGAACTTGACATAGGAAAGCGATCGAGGACTTACGCAGACACTTTGTTATCAAAATTCGCAGAAAGCTTCTTCTGCAAGGCGTTTTGCTCTCCATCACCCAATTCCCATATCTCCTCATCGTCGCTAATTCTCAAGTGACAATGCGTAAGTCCTGACGTAGTGTAGCTGCTTTAATCGCTGTGCCGCGGGCGATCGAGCAAAGCGAAGGCAATCGGGCAAATCGCTTTGCAAGTAGCGCCAGCATCTCCAGGGTTGAGGCATCCGATTCAAACTCGGCTAACCCGTGTGACCAGTTTCTAAGGCGTGGGCTCGACGCTCTGAAGCGCCGTTTCCCTGACCAATGTAATCGTGCCAGAGACGAGCGAGGTCTTGAGCTTGGTGCCGCCACTCAGCGAGGATTTGATACATCCGGCGGGGGCGGCCACGTCCTTCTACTTTTTTCCAGTAACCGGTGATTACGCCTTCATCTTCGAGGAATTTCAGAGCGCTGTAGAGAACGGTATCAGAAAGTCGGTAGATGGGGAATTCCCTCTCTAGTTGGCCAATCAGTTCTGTACCGTAGGAATCTCCGCGCAATAACACGGAGAGAATGTAACACACAGCTAATTCCTTGTTTAGATAAACAGGAGGGGGGTCTTGAAAAAATTGATAGATATGTTCAAACTTCATCTGTCTTGTCCGCTGGAAACTCTCGTGATACCGTCAGGTTAACGGGAGAGGAAAGCGGGGCGGGGTGTGCCGCTTCCTAATGATTAAGTGGGACACCGGGGAAACAGAGGTGCAGTATTTCCCCAGTGAATGTTGATAGCCCCAAACGCTTGTTCTGCACTTCGGTAATGTTTGCCTGCGCCTTGGTTGAGCAGCACTGGCGTAACTAGCGCAATTTTTTCCTCTTCCAATCTATCGCAGCGACTATTGTCAAGTGTGCGATCGCCTGCAAGAGTTGGCAGTTACTTTGGAAGTTAGTGTTTCAACTGAATTTGCCGTTGATGTTTGCCTTCTAGCTTGGTTTTAAACCGAACTCAGGCCTAACATAGCCCGAAGTGTAAAAGTTAGAAAGACAAAAGTCGCTACAATGGAACTAATCAGGGCGATCGCAGTTGCCGGTCGATCGAGCAGGGGTTTGAGTCGCTCGAACAGGAAAAAGAAAATTCCCAGGCATATCGTAATGAAAAAACGCGGGTAGCGAGAGACGTTATTAATAAAATCTTGCATGAGCTTGGTGGGGTAAAGTGTCACAGCTCGATCTTTGACTGGTAACACTTGTGAGCGAGTTAGACAATTTTGGCACAGCCAGAGCTAAATCTGCCGATCGGGCGATCGGGCATTTTTGCCGGCGAGGCTGACATATATAATTCTAACGAAAACTTTTCGCCGATGGCTCCGGCACTGTTTGTTTAATGCCACGCGACCTCCGGTAAGAACTTCAGAAGTATTTCTATTGAGTTCTAGTTGTGATAAATATTATAGGGCCGTTATTTCTAGATAAATGTCTGCTTCCGCACCTTCTTTCGTCTTGCCACGTCCCTTTCTGAAATGGGCAGGAGGCAAAACTAGGTTGATTGAACAATATCAACCTTATTTTCCTGAAAAGTTCACAACTTACTACGAGCCTTTTTTGGGTGGCGGAGCTGTATTTTTTTACTTAGCACAGCAGCACCCTGGTTTGCAAGCTGTTTTAACAGATATTAATCCTGAGTTGATTAATGCTTATCGCTGTGTCAGGGATAAAGTTGAGGAGGTGATTCTACTTTTAGAGGATCATCAGTTAGAACATACCAAGGATAATAAAGATTATTATTACTGGGTGCGATCGCGCTCCTACACAACAGATACAGAAAAAGCAGCACGCCTAATTTACCTAAATAAAACTTGTTACAACGGCCTCTACAGAGAAAACTCAAAAGGTGAATTTAATGTTCCCATAGGTCGATACAAAAATCCTAACATTTGTCAAGCAGATTTACTGCGATCGGTCTCATCTTTACTCGCGCCCGCTCAAATTGAAGTCAGGAAATTCGATGAAATTTTGGATTTTACTAGAAGCAGCGAAGACTTTGTTTATTTTGACCCGCCTTATTATCCAATCAGTGCCACCAGTAACTTCACGACTTACAGCCGGGATAATTTCAAAGAATCGGAACAGCTTAAACTGAGAGATATTTTTGCCGAACTTGCAGAACGGGGCGTGAAAGTTCTGCTGTCTAATTCTAACTGCGATTTTATTGAAAAAATCTACAACGATAGTCAAGCTTTTCCCAATAAATCTGTTCCAAAGCTAATTGAAATTTCAGCATCTAGGGGAATAAATTCTAATAGTTGCAAGCGCGGGAAGATTAAAGAATTATTAATAGTTTCATTTTAGCTTACACTTAAGCAAACTCTCTAATTAAGCATATCTTGTAGAAGCAATACGTGTTTGCCCCACACCCGGCAAAGTTCCGTAACTCCTGTTACAGATATTTGTTAGCCCAGGTAATGAAACCTTCGAGCTTGTGAACTGCCAACAGATTTTGATTGTCAGGAATTTGTTTTTTCAACCAGTCGATCGAACCTTGCCTCATACCGTCACCGCCCACTATCACAATAGTTGGAACCGGATAGCAATTTTTAATATTTAAATTGAGGTAAGGATACTTCTCATCAACTGAACCTTTATCTTCTTGCCACTTGCACTCAACAATTAGACCCCGAGGAAACAAACCGGAACCAACAATATAAAAATCGACATTTATTTCAGTTTCATAGATGCTAGACCCAATATAAACTTGTTTAGCATATCGCTTGGAATTTTCGGTAGAGATTAAGAGCCAATCTCGCTTGCGCTTTTTCGGCAACTGGGGGCATATTTCGAGATATCCGTGGCCTCTCAACGTACCTTCTACAGTTGTTTCTAAAACAAAACCAGTTTTATTGGCTCGACAACCCCTATTCATTTTGTTTTCCCCTGAATATAATTTGAATTAAGCCGATCGCACTTGAATCACCCCTCGGTCGAAAACCCGTTTGTCAGTACCGATAGAACTGACAAACATCCGGTCTTCATAAACATCAAACGTCGCAAAACTCAGGCGGCTAGCAGAATACTCCGTCCACTCAGAACGACTCACCGGACGAGTGCCCGCGCCGGCACCGCAAATTAAATAAGTCGTACCGTTAATCGAGCGAGTGCGTTCGTAACTATGCTCGTGTCCGTTGATATAAAGCTGCACGCCGTACTTTTGAAACAAAGGCGCCAAAGTCTTAATAAAAGATTGATTCGATCCGTAGACGCCAGAGGAATAAATCGGGTGGTGGCCGAACACAACTTTCCAAGGTGCGGTGCTCTGACTCAACTCTTTTTCCAGCCAAACAAGCTGATTTTCCCAGTCAGCATTGTGATTGGTATCTAAAGCAAAAAACTGTACCGGATCGCGCCGAAAAGTATAGTAGCGACCTTGCATATTAAAACCCGCATATTTAACTTGCGGATCGCCATTAGCAGTGCGGATGTCGTGATTTCCCAGACAAGCATAAAATTTTACGTTTTGCTGCAATAACGGCTGATAAGGCTTCTCGAAAACAGCATTAATTTTTTCAAATTCGCCGTTATTGTAGATATTGTCGCCAGCTAGAACAGTAACATTAAAAGGGTTTTCCCGGTGATATTGCGCCATCGCCTCAGCCACAGCATACTGACCTTCAGCCCCGGTACCGGTGTCGGCTACCGAAATAAAGCGTAAAATAGGCGGTGAGGCCGGCAAAGGAACGATCGCCCTTTCTCCCTCAACGTTAGAAGGCACAGCAGCATTGGCGTCTGTACCCCAGGCAGTCCGAAGCTGAAACATTTTCCAGACTCCGGCAAAACCTAAGCTGCTGAGACTGCCTAAAATTAGAAAGTGACGACGTTTGATGCTCATTTGGATTCGGTTACAACTAAGTTAAATGATAAATTAAGGTTGAGATGACTCAACTAAAATTTATCTCGTTTAGATATATTTGCAACGCCCCAAGGCAGAGAAAATGTCAGAAGAACAACTAAACCAGTCAACTCCAGAACCGTCTCAATCTCCGACACCGGAGGTTGATTCGGCTGCAAAGTCTGCCCCCACGGCCAGCAAAACTCAAAATGCCAGCAGCGCGGTTCCCAAAAATCAGAGAATCAAAACTTTGATGGCATCGATTGGGAATTTGGGAAAAAAAGGCAAAAAATTACCAGCCGAACCCTCGTTGCAGCAAGAAAAGCCGATCGTACCCACCGCTTCTGACTCAGCAACAGTAACTCCTCCCGCTGTTGCTGCGGAAGTTAACAGCGTGCCACCAAAAGTTGCTGTAAAAGTTGATAAAAAGCCTGTATCCCAACGCAGGGAAGGGAGCTTTTTACAGAACGTCGGTGTACTTTGGCAAAGTATTGTGCGGCTAGTGCGATCGCTACTGCCACCATCTACGAACCAGAAGCTGTCCGATCCAATTTTAAACGCCGCCATAGCAGCAATTCTGATCGTTGTAGTCGGTTTAACTCTCAACAGTTTTTCGGCAAAACCGCCGGAGAAACTAGCAAAAGTGCCTCTCCCAGCAGGGCAGCAGTCGCCGCCAACTTTTGGCGATTTTGTGGGGCAGGAAACGCCGAAATCGCCAGAGGCGATCGCACCGTCTGAGCCAATCTCTGCTAAATTCAAAAGCAAGTTGCCCGATTTAGTGGCTCCGGAAAAACCGCAACCAGTAGAAATTATCCCACCGCCACCGCTGACGCCCGAACAGTCTCTGATTGCTGCGATTCAAAATCAAGTTACTGACATTAAGAATCGACTGGGTGGCGGTTTAGTTGAGTCTGTTCAAGCTAATTTTTCCAGCAGCATTTTGACAGTAAAAGTCGCTGAAGATTGGTACAAACTCAGCGAAGTTGAGCAAAATCAACTAGCAACGAAGATGTGGAAGGAGGCTAACTCACTCGATTTCAGCAAGTTAGAAATTGCGAATATGGAAGGCAAGTTAATAGCTAGAAGTCCGGTTGTTGGTTCGGAAATGATTATTTTATACAGAGGGGTTAATTAGAATTTAAATAGTCTGTATCTGTAAAACGTCAGGCCAGCCTTACAGTCCCGGACGCAGCACCTAATTATGTAGGTGTGCAGTGCACACCTTACCGCTGTTTATTTTTTTGAGGATATGGAACTTTTCTCAAATCCGACAGAATGCTACCATTAAATTAATTAACTTTGAGGAAAATTGAAAAATGACAATTTTAACTCAAGTCGAACAGCTAGAAATTGAATATCCCAGCAGCGACGGAGAGCCGATGGCTGAAAGCGACATCACGCGCGATTACATGACTTACAGCGTAGAAGCTGTCAAGCTTTACTTTCAAGAACGTTCGGATGTTTACGTGTCAGCCAATTCTTTCATTTATTATGAACAAGGGAACAACCAAGCGGTTGTTGCTCCTGATATTTATGTGGTGTTTGGAGTTGCCAACCGCAAAAGGGATAATTATAAAGTTTGGGAAGAAGGCGGAATTACTCCCGATTTTGTGTTAGAAATTACTTCGGAAACAACTCAAACGAAAGACCAAGAAACCAAACCAGAAATTTATCGGGCTTTGGGAGTTAGGGAATATTTTCAGTATGATCCGTCGGGAGATTATCTGAATCCAATTTTACAGGGAGTACGTTTAATAAACAATCAGTATGAGCCGATTGCAGGCAATAATGTCGCTTTCGATACGCTGTGGTTGTTCAGTGAAGTGCTGGGATTGGAATTGCATCTAATTTCAGGAGAATTGAGGTTTAGAGTTCCTGAAACGGGTGAGTTTTTGAAGACTCACAAGGAAGAAAACCAGGGAAGACGGGCAGCGGAGTCAACATTACGATCGCTCGTAACTCAACTCTTAAATTCTGGAATGAGTCTGGAACAGGTGGCGCAAATGATGAATTTATCGACTTTGGAAGTGAGACGATTGGTAGGGGAAAACTTTTGATCGATCGCACTTTCCCCAGATATCAAGGATAGTGCGATCGAAGTATAACAAAAAATCGGAACAGTCAACAGCCAACAGTCAACTATTAACTAATGACTAGAAAGGCTTATTAGTAGGTTTAAAACCCTGCTTTTGAAAATAGGTTCGGAATACCTCTTGAGCAACTGGTGCCGCCGAGACAGCACCAAATCCGCCGCCTTCAACGATAACTGCGATCGCAACTTCAGGTTTGTCAGCGGGAGCAAAACCCACATACATAGAATTGTCAGGATGACCGGGCATTTCCACAGTCCCAGTCTTACCTGCACTTAAAGGAATAGTACCGTCATTCATGGCGCGGCCTGTACCTTTTTTCACCACATCAATCAATCCTTGTTTAATGACGTTTAAAGTTGCCGGCTTAATACCTGTTGGAATTTTTTGAGTTATAGGAGTATTGGTTTGAGAAGCCAATAAATGCGGCTGCACTCGCGAACCGCCATTGGCAATAGTTGACACCATCACAGCCAATTCTAGGGGAGTACAAAGTACCAAACCTTGACCGATCGCCATTGTTACTGTATCGCCAACATACCAATCTTCCCCATACATTTTCTGTTTCTCTGCTGGGATCGGAACTTGACCGTGATTGGCGCCGTCTATCCCCAAAAGATCTAAATTAATAGTACCGCCAATGCCCATTTTTTTAGCCCATTTCGCCATTTCTTCCGGGCCTGCGGCCATACCTACTTGATAGAAAAACGTATTGCTGCTGTAGGCTAAAGCATCGCGGAAACCGATAACGCCGTAACCAGAGCTGTGTTCGTTAAAAGTAATTCCGCCGATGTTAATTGAAGCAGAACTTACCAAAGTCGAGTCAGGAGAAAACTTGCCAGACTCCATCCCAGCTACAGAAGTTACAATCTTAAAAGTGCTGCCGACTGGATAGCCTTGAACGGCCCGATTTAAAAATGGTTTGTCTGGCCCTTGCAGCCGATCCCATTCTTTTTGAGTTACCTTGCGGGTGAAAATATTGGGATCAAATGTCGGCCAACTAGCCATTGTTAAAAGAGCGCCGGTTTTCACGTCGATCGCCACAACTGCACCCAGGCGATCGCCCAAAGCTTTTTCCGCAGTTTTCTGCATATCTAAATCTAAAGTTAGCTGCACGGGTTTGCCGGGAATAGGCTCTTTTACACCTAAATCTTGGATTTCCTCGCCCTTAGCATTTACCTCGATTAAACGGTTTCCCCAAACGCCCTCTAAAGTTGAATTGGCTAATTTTTCAACTCCCATTTGACCGACGATCATTCCCATCGGATATGCAGGATTAGCTTTTAATTGATCTAAACTAGCTTCGCCGACGTATCCCAAAAGATGAGCTGCTAATTGCTGGTTGGGATTGTCTCGGCTCGATTCTACGCGAATTTCAACTCCCCGCAAAGTATTAGCTTGCTCTCCCAACGCGACGAAAGTACCTACATCGATATCCTTACTAATTCGCACTGGCAGGGCAGATCTGTAGCCAACTCCATCGATTTTTTTGATAATTTCGGCCGCGGGAAGTTTGACGATTGGGCTCAGTGTAGCGGCGATCTCTTGCCAGTCCTTGGCCGATCGCTCTTTTGGCCACACATAGACCGACCGAGATACGCGGTTGGCCGCAAAAATTTTGCCGTTGCGGTCTAAAATTTGACCGCGATTCGCTGCGACTGAAACAGGGCGAATGCGGTTATTTTCCGCCCGCTGTCGGTTGTAGGCTCCCTGTACCAGTTGCAGTTCGGCTAGACGAAATATTGGTAGCGTCACCAAGGTAGTGACGAGCAGCATAAAAACCATAACTTGGAGCGATCGGCTGCCTTGCCGTGCAGGATTGTCCAAGCCTTTTTTGTCGAATCGGACTTGAGAGTTAAAAGAAAAATCGCCAGCCATATTAATTAATCTGCTCTTTTTATTCAACTAACAGGTAGATACGGTTTGCATCCGGATTATTTGGCGGATGATACAGGGATTATAACTTCTCACTCTTTAGTGACAGACATAAATTCGGCCCGTTGGCAGACGAATCAGCCGGATTCTTTGATTAAGGTAGATGTTAAATATCAGGTTTTTTTAACAATTCAACTATTAAGGAGGTACGGGCGCTGTGGAACCGATCGACTTTTTGATTGCTTGGCTGGTGACGGGTAGCAGCTTGCTACTGATTTCTCAACTCCCGATCGGCGTAGAAATAGACAGCACACCGAAAGCAGTTTTTTCTGCTGCGGTTTTGGGAATGTTGAATGTTTTAATTTTGCCAATTCTGAAAGCAGTTTTTTTCGTCCCGAACCTACTGACGCTGGGGTTGCTTTCCGGCGTGTTTGCTTTTGTAATGAACGTGATTGTTTTTGCCTCCGCTGCGAAGTTAGTTGAAGGATTTAGTTTGCGGATGGGCCTTTGGAGCGCCGTACTGGGGGCGATCGCCTTGGCTGTAGTTAGCAGCTTTATCAACGGCGCACTGATTTAGTAACTTCCCCTGATTAAGGGCGATAGAAATCGCCGGATATTTCCCATCCTTAGCTGGCGCGTTGCCTGTGCCTACAAGCGATTTCTATCGCCCAATATTTATTATCCCTTCTTCCGTATCCGCTCAATAATTCGGGGCGGACTACCCACTCAGGAACGATTTTGCGTCATTTGAGGTGCATCGTTGAGCGATTTACCCCGGATTATTGAGCGGATACCTTCTTCCTTCAATCCGTTACATCCGTTACATCCGTTAAAAAATCCGTTGTCGAACTTCCTTCAATCCGTTACATCCGTTACATCCGTTAAAAAATCCGTTGCCGAACTTCCTTCAATCCGTTACATCCGTTAAAAAATCCGTTGCCGAACTTCCTTCTTACTTCCCCATCAGCGACTTATAGGCTGTCACCTTAAGATCAATTCCAGTAATATCTGTCCCGACAACAACAGCCGCCGCTCCTAACTCCAAGGCTTTTTTAGCCATTTCCGGCCCCGATATCCCGCCTTCGCAGATAACAGGAACCTTAAGCTTTTCTACCATTTCCGCAAGCAAATCAAATCCCGGCGGCGATAAATTTTCCGTCTGGGGAGTATAGCCAAAAAGAGTAGTTGCTACAGTATCTGCACCAGCTTCCGTTGCCGCGATCGCAGCTTCTATTGTATCTACATCCGCCATCACTAATTTGCCCAATTCGCTGTGAATTCGCCCGATTAATGTCTTTAAGTCTTCGCCACCAGCAGGACGGTTTCTCAGAGTAGCATCAACGGCGATAATATCGGCTCCAGAAGCGGCGATCGCCCGCGCGTCTTCAAACCGAGGAGTAATGTAAATCTCGCATCCCGGCAATTGCTGCTTCCAAATCCCAATTATGGGAGCGGATATCTGTTTTCGCACCGCTGCAATGTGAGCCGGAGTGTCAATCCGCACGCCCGAAGCACCTCGATTGATGGCGGTTCGAGCCATTGCCGCAATTACGATCGGATCGTGCAGCGGCGAATCAGCAGGTGCTTGACAAGAAACAATTAATCCTGTAGGAATGTGACAATTAATCATGGGGAATTGCGGATGGGGAATGGGTAATTGGGAATTACAAATTATACCAGTTCAAAAAAAGAATGTAACTGTAGACCATATCCCAACCCATATCCAATGAGTCATTCCCCAATCTCAAATCTCAAATCTCAAATCTCAAATTGTATTACCCATTACCAATCCCAGCCATTAAAGAAATAATTTTGTCCAGCAATTGCTCAGGGTGAATCGGTTTAGCCAAACAATCGTTAGCTCCCGCCGTCACGAAAGATATCTGATCGGGCGGAATTTCATTAGCGCTTAAAGCTAGAATCTTAATATTTTCAGTAGCTGGTTTTTGGCGCAGTTGGTGAATTATTTCGCAGCCATTCATACCGGGCAAACGCATATCGACAATCACAGCATTCGGCTGCAAAAGTTCAATTTGTTCCACCGCCGCCGAACCTTCAATCATCCACACCACTTGCAGTCCTGCTGCTGTCAGGATATCGCAAATCAGCATGGCAGTTTCTTCATCTTCTTCCACGAGTACGAGGCTGCCCGGCGAGGAATAATGCAGCGGTAAAGAGGAATTAGATTTTTCATAGGTGAATTTTGTGGATTCATCTTTGCTTAGAGTTTGGATGGGTATAAAAACGGTAAAAGTAGAGCCGACATCAACTTTAGAGTTGACTTCGATCGCGCCGCCGTGAAGCTCTACTAACTGTTTAGTTAAGGCCAATCCCAGACCGGTGCCGCCGTATTCGCGGCGGTAGGGGGAATCCAACTGCTGGAATTTTTGAAACAAAAGAGATCGCTGATTTTCGGGAATTCCAATGCCGGTATCTTTGATTTGAAAAACAGCGGTACTGCCAGCAGGTGCAGTACCGGGCTGCCGCACTACGGGCGTTCGATTTTTATCTTCTGTCACCCAAACTCGCAGGATGACTCGCCCGCCTTTGGGAGTAAACTTAATCGCATTTCCTAAAAGATTGAAGAGAATTTGTCTCAAGCGGCGCGGGTCAGCGATGAAGCGATCGCACTCTTGTTTTATCCGCTGTTCTTGCAGCAGTTCCACGCCTTTAGTCGCAGCTTTTTCTTTGAGGGCGTGCAGGCTCTGAGAAGCTAATTTAGAAAGTGAAAATTCACTAATTTTTAATACTGCTTTTCCCGCTTCTACTTGCGATAAATCTAAAATATCGTTAATTAATTCTAATAAGTGGTCGCCGCTGTCTCGGATAGTTTGCAGGTACTGCCGCTGCTTTTGCACTGGCACTTCTTTACTGCCAACTTTCCCGTAAGACCACCGCAGCAGCGTGTCGGAAATGCCGATGACGCAAGTGAGAGGAGTCCGCAATTCGTGGCTCATAGCTGCCAAAAATTCGCTTTTGGCGAGGCTGGCAGACTGGGCAGCAACCAGTGCATCGCGCAGTTCTCGCGTGCGCTCTATTACGCGCTGTTCTGAGGTGCGCTTTTGCTGCTGGACTTGTGCATAAAGTTCGGCTTGGTAAATGGCGATCGCCAAATGTTCTGCTATTTGTCGCAAAAATGTTTTTTTGCTTTCTTCCCACTCGCGAAAAGTACACTGGTGGGCAATTAGTAGCCCCCACAAGTCGTCTTGAACTACGATCGGCACTAGCAACTTCGCCCGCACCTTGGCGCGCCGCATCAACTCTAAAAAACAAGGGTGCGAAGAGTAAGTTGTTTCCACATCCGCGACGCACAAAGCCAAACCTTTGCGATATTTCTCTCGGTCAATGACTCCATGGGTAAAACACTGGGCGTCTTCAGTAAAATTCAGTACAGACGAGATAGCATCGTTGGCTAAAGCTTCGTAGGTAACGCGACCTAAATACAAGTAAGACCCGGAATTTTCTTGGATTTCGCCAGACCCAGAAACCGCCGCAGGTATTTCTTTAGCTAACTCGCCCTTGTGCGGCGCTGGGACTTTTTCAAATTGATAAATTAACAGGCGATCAACCTCCAAAAACTCTCGCACTCGCTCGACTGCTTTTGACAAAATTACAGGCAATTCCAAACTCTGGCGGATTTGAGTTGTGACCTGATTCAAAAGTCGCTCTTGTTCAAGCTGCTGCTGCAAAGCATCTTCTACTGGCTGACAAAATGAAATGCAGGGACTGGCAATTTGTAATTGATTGACGGCTTCAGCAATCTGGCTCTGTAGCGTTTCTGGATCTATAACTTGGGACGCTAATTTTCCCTCTATTTCTGTTTGGCTGTCTAGGGACAGGGGATTATTTTGGCTAGCATTGGCAGCGAGAATATCCAGCAAATTTAGGGTGAATTCGCTTTGAAGAACGGCCGAGTTGGGCTTTATATTTTTAATTCCTTGTTTGAGGGCGCGAATGTCAATTTGCCAGGAGGGTGCGGGCGTTATTTCTGCGAGTTTGTCTGCTAGGGGAGACAGGAAATTGGCGATCGCCTCGGGGTCGAAAGTCAACTGCACATTCAATTCCGAATGGAGATTTTTTTCGCTGTGCTTGTGTCCGTTTGTTGCGAACTCATCTAATAGATTGCCCTGCAGCAGCCCGCTAAAATGCTCTGATACCACTGCTGCAAACCTTTCCGACGAATTTTCCCGACTTTGAGAATCAGCGATCGCATCGTCGGTGAGCCAAATCGCCCCTGGGATTTCAGCCATTTGCTGTAACAACTGGTAAGCAGCCTCAAAGGTTGCTAGCGGCAAAGTCCGATTTAAGGTTTTTGGTTTCAATCTAGATATTTTCCCGGTTGTTTTAAAGAACAAAATATGAATGCCCCTGTTGTGAGGACGGAACCTGGCGCACAGCAGGCGCGGCCGATCCAACAGACTTGAGATGACAGTAGTCAGAAAGTAGGTAATAGAAGGCCCCGGGGTCAGAGAGCTAATTTCTCCCTATAGTTCTCATCTTTCTTCTGGGCGAGTCACCCGCGCTCCAGCGCTTTACGAGCGCGAAAGCGGTAGGAGGACACGGGGGGAAGGGATACGGCTGTATGATCGATCGCTTCTGGTTTTGTTTGTGAACCGGGTTGTTGATGGAAACTAAGCAATTCCACTCCCATTGCTGGGGTGAAGTTAGCACGCGCCTTTGTTTTCTGAGCTTGTTCGGCTAATGCCACGTCCTTAACCCAAATAAAAATGTTTAACCCTTAACGACAGAACAGGGGACTAGCTACGCATCCGCTTGGTGTCATTACTCAAAAAACCTAGACATCAAAGGTGTCAGGCTGCTCAACTGAAAATGAAGTTTGAGGCCCCAAGCCCAGTCACTTGAGTGTTGGGTCGTTGACTACTTTCAACAATCTTATTCCAGTATAATATTAATATATAATTTGTTAACTTGTACTTAACACTATCCGGGTAAATGAGCAATCCAACTCAACTCACCCCCGATTTCACGATCGGACATCTGCCGTGTCACGACTTCCAAGTGAGCGCTGCAACTCCAGGACAGGTAGTGGCTGAAAGATTTGAGCAAGAACCCGACCTGCCGGGAGTCATTATTACTCATGAATCACAAGTATTGGGCATGATTTCTCGGGTCAAATTTCGAGAGCAAATGAGTTTTCCCGATCGCGTAGAACTTTACGGGTCACACCCGATTCGAGCCTTGTTAGATTTTATTAGAATTCCACCTTTGCTGCTTTCGGAAAACTGGAAAGTTGACGATGCTGTCCAAGCTTCTTTCAACAGGCACAAAGACTTGATTTATGAGCCGATAATTGTGGTAATGGAAGACCAGAGCCACCGCCTTTTGGACGTTCATAGTCTGGTGATTGCCCAGTCGAAACTGTTAGCGCAAGCCAACAAACTTATTCAAAAATACCGAGGAGAAAGACAAAAATATTTGGCGTTACTTCAACAAGAACAGGCTAAGTTTCACGAATGTAATGAGCTTTTAAAAATCCACCAACGTCAAGCAGAAAAGTTGCATACCCATCCCAGTTCCCAGCAAGTGGCACTGGTCAAACAAGCTGAAGAAATTGCTCAAATGAATCAGCGATTTGTGAGGATTGCGAAACTAATTTCTTCGGAAGGTCGCCAAGCGTTTCAAGCTACTTTTCAAGGGGCTAATTCTATTTGCAACAATACAGATAAAATTTTGGGCGTGGGCAAAGCAATAGCTAATGATTTAGAAACGGTTAACCGCACTTCCCGAACCATCCGGGAGGCGATCGAACAAGTCAGGCATTTAGCAGTACAGGTGGCTGTAGTTACCAATCAAATGGGAAGTCAGCCCAGCGGTCTGAGCAAAGTGAGTCTAGAAATTGGCAGACTGGCAAGTAAAACTTTTGAATTGGGGACTCAAATGGAGCAAATTGCCAGCCGGTTTAAACTTCGAGTTCACGAACTCACGGAGGCAGCAAGAGCAGGTGCTAATGTGGCTAAATCCGTGACTATCAAGATCGATCGCGCAGAAATGGCACTCCTAGAGTTAGAAGAATTAATAGCCGAAAAAAAATTCAATTCATTGACCCCTATCCAAGAACCTTTGAGAGTCATAAAAAGTGTTGCCGCTGATTCTTTAGTTCAAGATAGAGAACACGCCGAAGTAGCAGTTTCCGAGTTGGAAGACTTAGCCAAATATCAAGATTCCTCGCAATATCTGATTCAAAAGATTCAGCAGGCGCTGAAGTCTAAAAAGCCATAAAATCCCAGCCCGAATCTAATGAAATAGTCCGAGAGGACAACAAATAATATCAAAATAATAGTTTACAATTATTCTATTTCAAGAATACTATTTGTTATACTGAAGGTGGGGAATTTTTACATTCAGTTGTAAAAAGGCTATTTCATTAGCCCCAAAAACCGATAAAAAGTTCCAAGAAGAGTGGGAAGGACAGGTGACGTTTATGAAAATCCTGCTAGTAGAAGATGACACAGTTACAGTCAGTTTGCTGACTCAAGCGCTGAACTCTCACAATTACAATGTGAATGCGGCAGTAGACGGTGAAACAGCGTTGCATTTGGTGCAGGCATACGATTACGACCTGATTGTTTTGGATGTGCTGATTCCTAAACTAGACGGCATTAGTTTGTGTCGAAAATTGCGAGCATCCGGCTGCCAAATGCCGATTTTACTGCTGACAGCGCTAGATAGCAGCAACGATCGAGTCCAAGGTTTAGAGGCAGGTGCAGACGATTATGTGGTCAAACCCTTTAATCTCGAAGAATTAATCGCTCGAATTCGGGCTTTGCTGCGCCGGGGTAAGGCAACTTTGTCGAGTACAAATTTGACATGGGAAAAGCTGCAAGTCAACCCGGACACTACCGAAGTAACTTATGCCGAAAAAGTGCTGCACTTGACTCCCAAAGAGTACAATTTGCTAGAACTTTTTCTGAGAAATCCCCGGCGCATTTTCAGTCGCAGCGCCATCCTCGATCGCATTTGGTCGGCCGGCGAATTTCCTCAAGAAGAAGCCGTTACCGCTCACATCAAGGGGCTGCGGCAGAAGCTGAAAGCAGCCGGGATGACTGTAGATTTAGTGGAAACCGTGTACGGATTGGGCTATCGGCTCAAAAGTTTGCCGGAGGAGATTGAGAGCCAACAAGTTGGGCAGGAAACGGCAGAAACTGCTAAAACTCAAGAGACTTTATCTAGTGAATCCAGCGGGTCGAAGCCGGAATTAAACAAAGACGAGCGCCGTCTCAAAGTCTTGAATGCGATTGCCCAAATGCGGGGAAATTTAAAAGCTAATTTTATAGAAAAGGTGGCGATATTCGATCGCGCGATCGCTCAACTGAAAAGCGGAACCTTGGAGGGCGAACTGCGCGAGGAAGCCCAGGCTCAAGCTCACAAATTAGTCGGTTCTTTGGGAACTTTAGGGCTGCCGAAAGGTTCAGAAGTTGCGCGCCAGATAGAACATTTGTTCATGGCTGAAAACATCTGGAAACCGGATACGGCTCAGCAGATTGAAGGATTTCTGCAGAAGCTCACACAGATATTCGATCACCCGTCGTCCGAACCAGAAGGCGATTTGGTTCCTGCTGTTTCCCAAAAGCGCCGAATGCTGATTGTGGATGATGACACTTTTGGGAGCGATCAACTGAAAACAGTAGCATCCGGTTCCGGCTTCCAGATAGAAGTGGCCAACTCTCCGCAAGCGGCAAGAAATGCGATTTCTCAACAGCCTCCCGACGCGATTTTGCTGGATTTGACATTTTCCAGATCTCAGGAAAACGGACTTTCTCTATTAGCCGAACTCCGCAGTGAAAAGCCGGAAATTCCGGTGATGGTTTTTAGCGGGCACAATCAATTGAGCGATCGAATAGAAGTTGCTCGTTTGGGAGCTTCGGGCTTTTTACACAAATCTATGCCCCCAGCAGATATACTCAAAGCAGTCGCCCAACTACTCGACCAGACTGGCCCTGCTGAAGCAAAAGTTATGGTGGTAGACGATGACGTGCATCTATTGGCTGCACTGCAAGTGATTCTACAACCTTGGGGATTTCAAGTAACAACATTGGACGATCCCGAAAAGTTCTGGGAGGTACTCGAAACAACTTGTCCGGATTTGCTAATTTTAGATGTGGAGATGCCCGGTTACAGCGGTATCGAGCTGTGTTTGGCCGTTCGCAACGATTTACGCTGGAGCAAGCTCCCCGTGCTATTTTTGACAGCTCATTCCGAGTCGGAAATAGTGCGCCAAATGTTTGTTGCAGGTGCTGACGACTACGTGAACAAGCCGATCGTGAAACCGGAATTAATTGCTCGCCTCCTAAATCGTTTGGAGCGGACTCAACTCAGAAACAGACTGGCTCAGGCACAGCGCTAATCCCATTTTAGATTTAAAAAATTAAAGAATTAAAGAATTGAAGAACTGGGAATGAATGATGAGATATGGGTTTCGATCACGTACCTACAGTTGTATTCTTTTTTTTAAATGGGATAACTAGGAGCAAATATGCAGTGCGTGTCCGAAACAAATCAGGAAGCCTTAGCCAAGACTTGGGATTGTTAGATTGTGTGATTCTGACGCGGTGCTGTTGATTGATGCTTGCCCGCTGATCAAGAACACAGGCTAATTTAGAGAAGTATTAATCAGATGAAAGCAATGGTATTGCCCTCAGACACAAGCACTCTCAATAACAGCGACTGCGAACTAATTTATGCCCCGGGTTCGATTCAACCTCACGGCATCCTTTTGGTGCTGGAATCTCCGGCGTTGAAAATTTTGCAAGTTAGCAACAATACTTTTGAGGCGATGGGCCTTTACCCCGAACAACTTTTGAATAAATTTTTAGAGGAATTTGTCGAGACTGAGGAAATTGAGGCTATTGAAAAAGCTTTATTTGAAAACGACCAACAACGTAACGGTATCAGATTATCATTCAAAAGTCAAGACCGCAAGTCTTTTTTTGAGGGGACGCTACATCAATCAAATTCAGCATTAATTGTTGAACTAGAGTCTGTTGTTTCCCCAAAAACGAGCGATTATTTCAATTGTTATAATTTAGTCCAAGAGCCGATCGACAAAATCCACAAAACACCAAACCTGCAAGTGCTGTGTCAGACAGCAGTTGAAGAAGTGCGGAGGATGATCGGTTTCGATCGAGCCCTCGTCTATCAATTTGATGCCACAGGTGCGGGGCAAGTTGTCGCCGAAGATAAAGTAGAAAGTTTGGCTCCTTTATTGGGACTGCACTACCCGGCTACCGATATCCCCCCCCAGGCAAGAAACCTCTTCAAGATGAATTTAATTCGGTTTATTCCCGATATTAACTGTCAGCCTGTAGAACTAATTCCTCACTGCAATCCGCTGACGGGTCGCCCTTTAGATCTGAGCGGTTCTTTGTTGAGAACAGTTTCGCCTTGCCACGTTCAATATCTCACAAATATGAACGTTGCCGCTAGCATGACCCTGACATTAATCAAAGATAAGAAACTCTGGGGATTGATCGCCTGTCACCATCCAACACGAAAATATGTCAACTACGAAACAAGAACGGCTTGCGAACTGCTAGCCAAGTTTGTGAATCTAGAACTTAGTTACAAACAAGATAGCGAAGACCGGGAATATGCAATTTATTTAAAAGAACTTTGCCAAAAATTTATCACGGAAATTTCTCAAAAAAACTGCTTTGTAGAAGGTTTACTAACATACCGCGATGAATTGCTTGCCTTAGTGGGCGCTACCGGTGGAGTTGTGTGTGCCAATGAAAATTTAACAACCATCGGGCAAACCCCGGAAGTCGTAGAAATCGAAAACTTAATTGCTTGGATAAAAACTCAAATAAATAATGATATTTTTCATACAGATTCTCTCTCAAAACTGTATCCCCCCTCCCAGAAGTTTAAAGAAGTTGCTAGCGGTTTACTGGTACTTGCCATGTCCGAGATGCAAAATTATTACATTTTGTGGTTCCGTCCCGAAGCACTTCAAACTGTCAACTGGGCCGGTCCACCAGAGGGGCAGATTGAACTTCAACCGGATGGCAGCCGATTGATGTCTCCTCGCATTTCCTTTGAGTTGTGGCAAGAAACTGTGAGGTCAAAATCTTTGCCTTGGCAGCCGTGCGAAATCGAAATAGCCCGAGAACTTCGAGTTGCTATTACTAGCATTGAGTTGCGGAAAATCAATCAGCAGCTTAGCTTAGCTTTGTCGGCTACCAAAATCGGATTTTGGGACTGGGACGTGCAGAAAAATCGCATAGTTTGGTCGAGGGAACACGAAGAGTTGTTTGGGTTGACCCCGGGTACTTTTGCCGGAACTTATCAAAGTTTTGCAACTTGCATTCACCCAGAAGATTTAAAAAGTATGGAGAATGCTATAAATCAGGCGATCGCCCAGCGAGGAGATTTGTGTCACGAAACCCGCGTGGTTTGGCCCGACGGCAGCATTCACTGGATGGAGGGGAAAGGTAAGTTTTTTTACAACGAAGTCGGCGATGCAGTGCGGATGGTGGGGACTGTTACAGAAATTACCGATCGCAAAGCTAGAGAATTACAGTTGCGACTGTTGGAATCAGTAGTCACCACCACTAACGACGCCGTGTTAATTACCGAAGCTGAACCGATTGAAGAACCGGGCCCGCGAATTCTTTATGTCAACCCAGCTTTCACGCGGATGACCGGCTATACGCTAGAAGAAGTTGTGGGCAAAACGCCGCGCATCTTGCAAGGAGAAAAAACAGACCGCGCAAGTCTCCATCAAGTTCGGACAGCTTTAGAAACCTGGCAGCCGGTGCGGGTTGATTCGATCAATTACCGCAAAGACGGGACGGAATTTTGGGTAGAAATGAGCATTGTGCCCATAGCGGACGAAAATGGTGAGTTTACCCACTGGGTATCAGTGCACCGGGATATTAGCGATCGCAAACTTGCTGAAGCCGCCCTCCAACAGCTCAACGAACGGTTAGAAATGCGAGTTTTGCAGCGAACCAGAGAACTAGAAAGCTCTCAAGCAGAACTCCGGGAAAGCGAAGCTTTATTTCGCTCTCTGAGCGAGAGTTCCCCCGTGGGCATTTTCAAAATCGATACTGAGGGGAAATGTACCTATACAAATCCTCGCTGTCAAGCAATTGGTGGCTTCACACCGGCAGCAGCTTTAGGAAACGGCTGGATGCGGTTTGTTCACCGCGAAGACCTCAAACTAATTCTGTCTAAGTGGTCTCAATCGCAATCGCTAGATGGGGAATTTTCCTGCGAATTCCGCCACATCCAGCGAGACGGAACCATCCGGTTTTGTCGGCTTAAAACAGCTCCGATTTTTTCCGACAGCTCTCAACTAATTGGTCACGTTGGCACAGTCACAGATATCACCGAAAGTCGGGCAATTGAAAAAATGAAAAATGAGTTTATTTCGATTGTCAGCCACGAACTGCGAACGCCACTTGCCTCCATTCGCGGTTCTTTAGGTTTGCTGGCGGCTGGGGTACTGAAAAATCGACCGGAAACTGCCAAACAGATGTTAGAAATCGCTTCGAGCGATACCGAACGGTTAGTGCGTTTGGTAAACGATATTCTCGACTTAGAACGGCTCGATTCGAGCCAAGTTATCCTCGTCAAGCAGTGGTGCGATGCCCAGGTTTTGATGCGTAAGTCTGCAGAAGCTGTACTTTCTTTGGCTGCGGAAAATAACATTGATTTGTCGATTTTGCCGGAAACAGCCCAAATTTGGGCTGACCCCGACAGAATCGTTCAACTGTTGGTAAATTTGTTGAGCAATGCGATTAAATTCTCGGCTCCAGGGAGTACAGTAACTGTCAGGGTTGAAGATTTGGGCGATCGGGTTTTATTTGAAGTCAAAGATCGAGGGCGGGGGATTCCTAGAGATAAACTAGAAACTATCTTTGGACGGTTTCAACAAGTCGATGCTTCTGACTCCCGCCAAAAAGGAGGTACTGGTTTGGGTTTGGCTATCTGTCGCAGCATAGTACAGCAGCACGGCGGCAGAATTTGGGTCGAAAGTGTTGTCTCACAAGGCTGCAGTTTCTATTTCACAGTGCCTGCACCGTTGGAAGGCGAAGGGGGAAAAAGTTTGGAGGTTTGAGATTGCTTTGGTAAGATCTCGCTACAGCTCAAGTTCCTGGCAACCCACGCGGGTAGGATGATTTTGGGAGGCTGATATGTTCATTTTTCTGTTCAGGGTTAAAGTAGGTGAGCGGCACAATATAGCAACCGCGCCCGACGATTAGGACGTTTTTAAGTGCTGAAACTCTTAATTTTATTGCTTATTCCTTCTGCTATATCTGTCAAGAAACCCGGTTGATGAGGCAGCGTGCGTAAGTCCTTTTTCGGTTTACCATGATTAATTTAAAATTTGAGTTTTAATTATGTCAGCAAAGCGCATTCTGGTCATCGATGATGAAAAAAACCTCTGCAGCGTGATTCAGGCCTGTCTGGAACATTTAGGCGGCTGGATTGTACTAAGCGCGCCCGACGGCAGCCAAGGATTGCTTTTAGCTGAAACTCACCTCCCTGACGCTATTTTGTTAGATGTGATGATGCCGGATATCGACGGACTTACTCTGTTTGGTTTGCTGCAAAACAATACGGCTACTCGCGGGATTCCGGTGATTTTCCTGACGGCTAAGGTGCAGGCGATGGATTTGAGCGAATTTGCTGATTTGGGGGTAGCGGGGGTGATTGCAAAGCCTTTCGATCCTTTGAGTTTGGCACAGCAAGTGGCGGAAATTCTGGGTTGGGAACCGTTGCTTTAAACTGGGGTAAAATACATCGCAGATAGCATATCAAACTCGGCAGTTGAAACTGTTAGTATACAAACAAAGTCTGCTCAGCCCGACGGAAGAATCAAGGGGGCATTAAAGCCGGATGACGATCGAAAATCCGCTTTCTAGTACAGCTCGGCGTAAGTAGACAGACTATATTTGTGGTAGAATAACATAGTTAGTTTAGACCAGTTCCGGTAGG
>NZ_JAUBPR010000250.1:0-2385 GCF_036700845.1 Microcoleus sp. S13_C5 | reverse complement strand
AAAACTCGTCGGAAAGTATCATCGCTCGGGATGCCATTGGGTAAGTCTAAAAATTTTTGCAACCATTGCTGCTTACTAATTCCATAATTTTCCATGTCTTCCCATCCATCACCTCCAGCTATGGTAGATAATATAGCAATGACGAGAATGTCTTTAAGTAAGTGGCGTTTGGTTCGGTTAACTCTTGGGTCGGGTACGTCGTCAAAATAACTTGACAAGCTCCCTTGTAACTTTTGCAGGGAAATAGGTTGGGGCGGGTTTTTTGGTTGCTTTGATTTAGGTGTTGCGAAAACTGGCGCGAATCCTTGATTCATTGAGTTTTACGGTTTGATGACTTAGCTTTTAAGGCATTATAGAATTGCTAATATGTAATGCCACATTTTCTCTAGTTGTCTTTTTGTCAAGTACAATTTATACCAAATTAGATGAGCTTACCCTGAATGGAGAGAACTGGGTAATCAAGCTGAAAAATTTGCCGAATCTGGAATGAAGATTGTAATTGTTTTAGACAATGCTAGTTTTCATAAAAAGAAAGATATTCTGAGCCAAATATCAGCCGAAATGCCTCATATTATTTTAGAATTTTTGCCACCTTACAGCCCCGATTATAATTTGATTGAATTGGTCTGGCATTCAGCGAAAGAATATATAGCACATCGACTGTTTAAGTCAGTAGAAGAATTGTCAGAATTACTACATAGATTATTAAATGAAGGAGAAATGGTTATTAAATGGGATCGAAAAATCAAAAATAAAGGCAATGCTATTTTATCCGGTTTAGCTGCGTAGCAGCTTAGCAGAGAATTAAGTGATGCGATTGGTTATAGCAAGCAGCAAGTAGCGTGTTTAGTAGCCTTACCAATTGAAGTGGTGGAATATCAACGAGTTAAATGTCAATGCCTAGAATGTGGAGCAATGGTGACGGGTTCACCAGCATCCGGGATAGTTCCAGGAAAAGACTTAAGTATCGACCTACAAGCATTATTGGTATGGCTAGGTAATTATGGGCACATATCCTACTCCAAGCAACAAGAGTTCCTGCGCGAACTAGGTGGAATCGAAATAGGAATAGGGACATTACAAGCGACAAATGCGCGGGTAGCCGATGCTGTAAAGTCTGCCGTTGAAGAGCTATGGAAATGGGCACCATTACAAGCAAACCTCCATGTCGATGAAACCCCTTGGTGTGTCAAGGGAGTCAAAGAATGGTTATGGACAGCTACGGGTCAAGATTTTTGCCTGTTTCATGCTGCGGATACTCGGAGTAGAGCCGAATTAGAGACGATGCTGGGGCATGAATTTGCTGGTGTGTTGAGTTCCGATGATTTTAGCGTAAGTAGGTAGGCGGGATTAAACCGAATAATGTAACAGTATGTAAACAGCTTTAACTCAGCCAGTAGAGAGCATTTGGATACTTTACCATCCTTTACATAGTTGCGTTTTTTCGCGCCGACTTACTTATAGAACCCAATTGACATCTAAGAAGAGGGTGCAAGCCTTCTAATCATCAGCCTAAGAAAACAAAGGTTGAGCTTGGCAGTCGCCGCTGTCAAACTTCTCTCAAAGTTCTTCACCAAAATTTTACATCTTTCCATCCAAGCATTTGACCGTTCAATGACCCACCGGCTCTTCTGGAGTCAAGGTGATAAGCAAAACTAATTAGAAAAGCAAGCTAATAGCCTCGCCCGAAAGTTATCAAAGTTGACAAAGCCATAGGCTTGCCGCTTAATCAACTTGATTCGATTGTTAATTCCTTCCATCACGCCACTCGTGGTTCGGTTCAAAAAATAGTTGCAGATTCCATCCAGATGATTACGAATCGTTGTGAGGACATCACAGTAAACCGAATGGGCTTTTTTTAGCCATGCGAGGAGTTGCTCTTGTCCAGCTTCGACCGTCTGAGAGCGTTCAAAAATATCTCTGAACTCTTCTTTTAATTCATAAGCAAGTTTCAAGCGTTTTGAATGCTTTAAAATGTCTGCTAATTTGACTTTCTGCTCCTGGGTTAAATCAACCCCGTTCTTGAGAAGAATTAATTTACTACCTTTGAGAGTCATTTTGGTTTCCTTACGCAGTTTATTTAATTCTTCATTGACTGGTTTCATGACATGAAATCGGTCAAATACCATCCGCGCATTGGGAAACACTTCTTGAATTACTTTCGGAAAGCCTCCCCACATATCAACACTCACTTCCTCGACTTGTTCACGCAGCCTCGGGGGCTGCTGCTGAAGCACTTTAATGATGTCCTCCTGTTTATGACTATCAATCACCTCAACCAATTTTCCACGGTCAATGTCGGCAACAGCGGTGACAAAATCTTGATGCCCTTTGCATTTACTAACTTCATCAATACTCAGACGAGTAACCGTTCCCCAGTCTGCT
>NZ_JAUBPR010000097.1:0-25399 GCF_036700845.1 Microcoleus sp. S13_C5 | reverse complement strand
ACTGAATCTGTCTTGAGTACTCGTTCTGGTCGGATTCCTCCTTCTCTTGTGCCACGCTAACCCCGTGAACTTCTACGAATTGAGAGTTTTTAGGAGTTGAAGTGGGAGCTATATTTCCGCGCTCTCGCCATAGCAACAACGGAATGCTTAATGTTCCTAAAATCATTACAACTCCAGTCAGAATCCAAACTAGCACACGATTGGGGCGATAATCACCTCGCTCAATTTGCCAGAATACTCGATTATAACGCCATGCTGCTAAGGCAATCACCGCAATCCCCAAAACGACCAGACTCAGCCCTAAAGTTTCGGAGTTGAAGAAGGGAGGGGAGGAAACTTCTTGCTGAGTCACTGTAGCTTGAAATTGACGGAGAAATAAACTGAACCGAGCGATCGCAAACCCAAAACCAATTAAAGCGAGTGAAGTTCGTAACCATGCAAGGAACGTGCGTTCATTTGCTTGATGTTCCCGCTGTCGGTCTATTTTAGAACCCTTGTTCATCCACCCTACCTTTATAAAATATCTTAAGCTTTCCCTCCTTGATTATTGTTTCAGTTCAGATTGCGGAGGGAAGTATCGGTATTGCGATCGTGATTCATCATCACCAAAAAATATAGTATCAGTAAATCAACAAAAAAGCGATCGCCTCCATCTCTACCAACATAAAATAATAGGACACAGCATTGCTGTGTCCCTACAAATACCCCAGTTATAATCCAGTTTAAAAAGACTTAGCCGCACCGCCGGACTGAGCCTTTTTCTCCAACCAATCCTTACCCAATCTAATTGTCACGTCGGACTGCAAAGAACCGGTACTCTCAACCAGCACATCTCCAAAACCCAAAAACTGGCGAATCGCTTGAGCACCTTTAATATCGCCCTGTTGAGCTACTAGAGTAGTTACATCCAGCGGTTCCGGCCAAGCTTTATAAACCTGAACATTCCGATAACCGGCTTGAGTCAAATTATTGACAAAAGCTTCAACAGCCGATGGATCTCCGGTACTATCTTGAATCGCCACATTCAGAAAAGTCGAATCAGCATTCTCAATTGTCCAAGTATTTTGGCCGAAGTCAAAATGTTCTGCCACCATAGTTTCGATGGCATTTTTGTCTGGCAACCAAAAACTAGCCTTGTAATCCTTAGAATCGCTGAACCGGCCGGGAACCATCAACATCTGCACGCTAGCGCGATCGGTTTGAGTAGCAAAACCAGCTAAAGCGACCAATTCTTCTATACTCAAATTGGTGTCGAGGTGAGACTGAATCACCGACAAAATCTTCGGCAAGCGAGACAGCAAACCTACATTAACTTCCTGTTCCACAAAAGCCCGCATCAACAATTGCTGGCGCTGCACCCGCCCAATATCGCCCAAATCGTCGTGCCTATAAAGCAAGTATTGCACGATTTGTTGGCCGGTGAGTTTCTGCTTGCCAGCCTTTAAATCTATATATAGATGCTGGCTTTCATCGGTATACTTCATGTCTTTAGGGACATTAATAGTAATGCCACCCAGGGCATCTACCAAACTTTTGATGCCTTGAATATTGACTGTGACATAGCGGTCAATTCCCACCCCGCCCAAGAGTCCGCTGACTGCCTTCGCTGACGAAGCTGGGCCCCCGTAGTAATTAGCTTCGTTGATTTTCACCTCGCCCCTACCTTCAACATAGGTGCGGGTGTCTCGCGGAATGGAAAGCACGCTTAATTTTTTATTTTGAGGGTCAAATCTAACCAACAGCATGGTATCGGTTAACCCCTTGAAAGAGTTTTGCCAGACATCGTATCCCTGCTCCTTATCGGGATGGCCGTCGATGTCTGAACTCAGAACTTTAAGTCCTAAAACTAAAATATTAACTGGGCGAGTCAGCTCCGGCATCTTCATGTTGAGCTTTGCCATGTCGCCTTGAGAAAACACCGCCGCTTCTTCAGGGCTCAACTTTTGTTGCTGAAGCGGCGTTGTAGAAAGGGAAACGGCTAGCAATGCTCCGGCTGTAGCTGAGAGCATGGCTACTCCAGCCAAACCAAAACCAAAACCCAGCCAACGGCCTCGATGGGGCTGGGAAGCTTTTTTGGTTGCAGGTTGAGCAGTTGATTGTTGGATAGGGTCTTGATTAGGAATTTTTTGAGCTGGCACTGGCTTCCTCACACACAACAAAAATAAAAAAGATAATGGCAATATGTAGTATCAAGCTGAAGACGCAATCAATCAATAGGGTATGGGCTTAAAATAACCCTAAATTATGATAAATGTTTGCCTACTACTTGCTCGGCTACGCGACTAATTCCGGGCAACCATAGTGGTTGACGCTTCCAGAGGCGAATCATCAGTCCCAGAGCAACGATGAAATAGCTGGTTGTTAGCAGGCTACTCATTAATAACATGGGAAGTGTCGGAGATTCCGCAGAAATCGCTCCCGCTTCTAAAAGAATATGTCCTAAGAGCCAACTAAAAGCAAGGGCAATTGCTAAGCGGCTGACGGCTTTGCGTTCGGGACTACCCTGACGGCGGTAAAGAGTCCACAGGGCGGGGAAAAAGCCGATGACTGGGATCATTAATACAAACAGACTGGCACGATCGAGTTCAGGATTTTCTAAGGGATCTGTTTTTTTCATAATTCGGTACTCAAAATTTGCAGAAGGTCAGATGTTGCACACAAGTTATTTGTTAGAGGGAAAATTTATATCCTAAACCAAAATTCCGAGAGCTGGGCTGGGGCGATCGCTAAACTTGTCTGTCAGAGGCAAAATTTTTCTGCCCCCCCAATCTCGCGACCGATCGTTGGCAACTTTTCGACCCGGAGACCCGTATTTTGATAAACTGGATACAGCACAGCAGTCAGGAGAACAGACTTAGCCATGACCCAATCCCAAAAACCCATCGTTATTGCTCCATCCATATTATCAGCCGATTTTAGCCGTCTTGGAGAAGAGATTCAGGCTGTCGATCGAGCTGGGGCTGACTGGATTCACGTAGATGTGATGGACGGTCGCTTTGTTCCTAATATTACTATCGGGCCGCTGATTGTTGAGGCAATTCGCCCCGTTACTACCAAGGTGATCGATGTCCACTTGATGATTGTGGAGCCGGAGAAGTACGTCGAGGACTTCGCTAAGGCTGGTGCTGACATTATTTCGGTTCACGCCGAGCATAATGCTTCACCTCACTTGCACCGCACCCTCGGCCAAATTCGGGAATTGGGCAAAATGGCTGGTGTGGTTCTGAATCCTTCGACGCCGCTGGAGTTGATCGAGTACGTGCTGGAACTTTGCGATTTGGTGCTGATTATGAGCGTCAATCCGGGCTTTGGTGGTCAAAGTTTTATCCCGGCTGTTTTGCCGAAAATTCGCCAGTTGCGTAAAATGTGCGACGACAAGGGCCTCGATCCTTGGATTGAGGTAGATGGCGGTTTGAAGGGGAACAATACTTGGCAGGTTCTGGAAGCGGGCGCAAATGCGATCGTCGCTGGTTCTGCTGTGTTTAAGGCGAATGATTACGCAGCGGCGATCGAGGGTATCCGCCACAGCAAGCGTCCGACTCCTGAGTTGGCTGCGGTTTAATCAAAGATTTTTCGAGTTTTTCTGGTTTTTCTCGTTCCCAGCCCAAGTAGGCTGGGAACGAATTTTTAGACTCTGTTTCCAAGAGTCATGAATTACTTATTTCGAGACAGAGGCGAGAATGCTTTCCATCTCAGAAAGCTCGATCGCCCCGGAGAAAGTTTGGCCGTTCATAATAAAAAATGGAGTGCCTTCAATACCCAGTTGTTGAGCAAGTTGCACGTCTTTCCCAATGGCGGCTTCGGCAGCAGGGCTGTTGCGATCGGTGTTAAATTTATCTAATTTTAGATTGAGCTTTTGGGCGATCGATGTGTACAATGGCTCGCCTAACTCTTTCTGCCCTTCAAACAAAGCGTTGTAGTATTCCCAGAATTTGCCCTGCTGTTGGGCAGCCCAAGCTGCTTTAGCTGCTGGCAGCGCTTGAGGGTGAATTGAAGTCAAGGGAAAATGCTTGTAAGCTAAAGTAACTTTGTCCTGGTGTTTTGCCATAAACTGCTTGACAGTATCGTGAGCGCGCGCGCAAAACGGACATTGAAAGTCAGAGAATTCTAAAAGTACAATCTGCTGCGAAGCTGAACCAGTGCTGGGAGAATCCCCGATCGCAGATTTGGGATTAGTTTTCATCTCCTGCAAAAATGACTGCTGCGCTGCTTTGAGAGACTGCTGCTGCTGTTGCTGGTACGCTTGTACTGACTCTATAATTGCTTGCGGGTTTTCGCGGATAATCTGCAAGACTTGCTCTTTCAACTTGGGATCGACTGAATTGCCAGCCGCTGACTGCGCGGGGGAACAACCGATAAATACCAGGCAACCTGCCAGGAGTACAGCCAAGCAGAAAGCTTGCTGGCTGCGGAGTTTTCGCCAAATAGTGGATACGTTCATCTTTTTTTTCTGATTCACGGCAACACTTAATCCTACATTTAATTTTGCGGAGTGTCAGGTATACCGCAGTTTACTGTTGTGCAGCTATTTTGAGCTTTGAGCAATAATTAGTAATTCGTAATCGGTCATTGGCAAGGTTTTTTACTTACCCGAACAGCTACCGCCCCAATAATAATTAAGATTTAAACAATCGGGATTTAGTATTATAATATTATGTTCCGTCGAAGGAGCGCCATCAAAGATGCTTGTAGTGAGGACTAAAGTTTGAGTGAGTTTTATAATGACTAAAATCCTCCCTAAAAACGCGATCGCAGTTATTTTAGTACAGGACTAGATATAAAAAATAAAAGGACGATCACCGAGCGATCGTCCTTTTATTTGCTGCACGTATTATCCGCTTTTAGGCTTGTGTGAATCCAAGATTATTTGCGGTTGTTGAGCCATTTAGCAGCAACTATTCCCAAAATACCCGCAACAACTGGATTGCCCAAAAACTTCATCAAACTCGGCTGTTCTGCCAGCACTTCTCGGAAAATATCCGGGTGACTGTGATAGGTAAACGAGGCCAGCTTGGTAACATCGTCAGCATTCATGCGGCTGGCGTGGTGGGTAGAAAGTCCTAGCTGCTTTTCCAATGTGCGATCGTCCAATCCTCTCTTGCCCAACTGCTTGAAGAATTCCCGGGCTACATCGTCACGTTCGTTTGGCTTAATTTGGGCGATCGCCTTTTGCAATTCCGGTTCCAACTGCGCCGGCGGGAGGGAGTCGTGATTCAGGGAACGCCCGAATAATTGTTTGCGCTGAGCAGGCGAAGTTCTCTGAGCAAAATCGTCAAAGTTTTCGTAATCTTCACCAGTTGTCTCCGGCATCATTTCTCGATCGCCCTGGGCTAAATCGTTCATGATTTGACGCTTGTAATTATCGCTGCTACTCATGGTAACTCTCTTCCAATCTACACAACATTTCAGTCTTAAATTGAGATGGTTTCGCGTTCAAAAAAATGCGGAATATTAAACCGCCGCGCGGCTATCATTTAAGCTTGCTAACCCGGTCAAGACTTGTATTCAATCTGATTTGATTGCTGGTCGTACTTCGCAGTCAAAATCAGTTTTTTGTCAGGAGCGTAAACCAAAACACTTACATCCTGATTTGGGAAATTGCGGTGAAAACCTTGTGCTAAAGATTTCGCCAAATCTTTCACTTCAGTCGGGCGGACTTGCGGGGTAATTACAACTCCCAATTTGTTATTGTCGCGGACGTAAGCATCCTGAACCAAGCCCTTAGCTGTTTTTGTTACCCATTGACCAAAATCTTGACCTGCGGCAGTATTACCACGTTCTAGCTGCGCGTAATAACCCTGACTGCCACCAATTGCTACAGGTACATCACTCGGTTTTTGGGCTGAAACACTGGGCGCACAGGCAGTAGTAACTGCCAGCATTAATACCAAAAGTACGCCCGCAATTATTTTGCGACTCTGCTGCAATAAACTCACCTTTTTTCCTCCGTTCACGAAACATTTGGAATACTTGAAAGGGTCAGGTTGCTCGACCCTCTCAATTAGTATTAGGCTTAGTCTAGTTTCTTTTTGAGCTCATCTTTTACATCTTCGATGGCGTGACCAGCTTCAGCTTTTGCCTGCTTGGCTTTGCCTTCTGCTTTATCCTTCGGGTCGCCAGTAACATTGCCTAGGGCTTCTTGAGCTGCGCCTGCGATGTTGTTGCCAGTTGCCTTTGCTCTATCTTCAGTGCTCATTGGTTTCTCCCTATCTGTATCTAATCAGACATTTTTTACTTAATAAACTCATCATAGGTAACTAGGAGCTGCGTTGCACTCTACCTCTAGGAAGAAACAATGAAGAAAGAATGAATAGGGAACAGGGAAGATGGAAAAATTATTTTTCAATTTTAGACGGACGGCCACTTTCATACTTATCGGCTTTTTTTACAGTTTCTGCTGGCTGTAATCAAGTATTTTTGTAAAAAACTGCTGGAGAGTCGCCCGTGCGTCCAAGACTATTTGTTTAAACCCAAAAGAATTTATAATTTTAAAATTATATTTAATTCTGCCTTAAAAACGCGGGTGTGGGCAAGACCGCATCTTACCCACACCCGAAAAAATTCCGTATTAGTTTTAATCTACCTTGTGATGACATTCTTCATCTATTTTGTGCTGAAGTTCTTCTTTCAACTGTTCGACAGCGCGCATAGTTTGAGCATCTTCTTGTTTTTGCTGACCGAGGGCTTTTTCTGTTTCCTCGCCGAGCAATATTTCCCTAGATTTTGGTAGCGTGACTTGATTTTCGCTGCCAGTGTGGGTCGCGTTTTCTTGACTATTCATTAGTTTTTCCCCTATTTTTGCAAAATTTATTTTTAACAAGGGTACTTAGAAGTTAACCTTATACTTATAATAAGGGAAATCACGAAGACTTTCCTCTGTCTGAAGGGAGATAGGGGCTGGTGAAGAGTTTTGAGTTTTGAGTTTTATAGTTAAGATAAATTACGGAAACTTCCATTAGCCCGAAATGAGATAGGGGAAGGGGAATATGGCGTGAGATTGCTTGGTGGGTCGCAAGGCGCGGGCAGTGAATGAGTGGGTGAAAGGGGAGGAGGGGGGAGAATTTTTCTGCGGCGCGCCATAAGTACCTTTTGTCGTTTGTTTGATGAGGCTGTTTCGAGAGCCGTAAAAGATGAAGAGAGAAATAGGCGACAGATTTAGTGCAGACTTAAGTCAGATGTAGAGCAGTTTGACCGTTAAAATCAACAGAGTGCCGCAATTGGCAAGTTGTGTCGCGCTCGGGTTAAATAATCTGCTAAACAAGACTTAGCCTCAAGGCTAACTTCCTGCCGGAGCGAACTAAAATTTCTGTTATTAGTAAAAAGTATCTAAAACCCTATGGGAGCAAGGAGCAGTAACCCCCTCGAAGCAGTCGGCCCGACTCGTGAGCCGATCAAAATAGGCGTGTTGCATTCGCTGACGGGCACGATGTCCATCAGCGAAATTTCTGTTAAAGATGCGACGCTGTTGGCTGTTGAGGAAATTAATGCGGCGGGAGGGGTGCTTGGACGCCCCTTGGAAGCGGTTATAGAAGATGGAGCCAGCGATTTGCAAACTTTTGCTCAAAAAGCTAAGCAATTGCTCCTAGAAGCGCAGGTGGTTGTGGTATTTGGCTGTTGGACTTCGGCGAGTCGCAAAGCTGTACAGCCGGCTTTCGAGCACGGCAGTGGGTTGCTGTTCTATCCGGTGCAGTATGAAGGGCTAGAACAGTGTCCGAATATTTTCTACACGGGTGCTGCCCCGAACCAACAGATTGTGCCTGGGGTGAATTACTTGCTGGCACAGGGGAAGCGGAAAATTTTCCTGTTGGGTTCGGACTATATCTTTCCCCGGACGGCAAATCGGATTGTGAAAGCTCAACTGGCGGCACTAGGGGGAGAGTTGGCGGGGGAAGTGTATCTGCCGCTAGGATCGAGGGAAGTGGGCGAGGCGATCGCACATATCTTAGCAGTGAAACCAGATGCTATTCTCAACACTCTCAACGGCGACAGCAATGTGGCTTTTTTCCAAAAGCTGCGGGAAGTTGGCTTGAAACCCGATGATTTGCCGGTGATGTCGGTCAGCGTAGCAGAAGAGGAAGTGCGGGCGATCGGGCCGTCCAATATTGCTGGACATTTGGTGGTATGGAACTATTTTCAAACGGTGGATACACCGGAAAATCGTAAATTTGTCAAGGCCTATAAAGCCCGATACGGGGAAAATCGAGTCACGGATGACCCGATCGAAGCCGCTTATTTGGGCGTTTACCTGTGGAAGCAAGCAGTAGAAAAAGCTGGTTCGACAAATGTGGTTAAAGTCAGGGCGGCTGCTAAAAATATTGAGTTTGCAGCGCCTTCGGGCAAGGTAAAAATAGATGCCCAAACTCAGCATATCTGGAAAACAGTGCGGATTGGCAAGGTGAGGGTGGATGGTCAAATTGAGGAGATTTGGAATTCCGGTGCACCGGTGCAGCCAGATCCTTTTCTCAAGGGTTATCCTTGGGCGGCGGCACTTGCTACGAGGGGGATTTCTTTGGGAACTCGGGCGTCTTTGAGCGGGCTGTTTGTGATCTTGGTACTGATAACTTGGATGGCGGTGGGAGTCGGGTGGATCGGTTCTGTGGAGATGAAGAACTATTTGCTGACAATAGAGGCTGCCTCACATCCGGCGGCGGGGGTTTCTGAGGCAGCAATGGCGGTGCTGGTGCAGCAAACTCTCTTTGTGGCGAGCCGCACTCAGCACTGGCTGCTGGCAGCTTTGGGTTTGAGTTTGATCGCGGGGATAGTGGCATTTGTGTCGGTTTCGGCAATTATTCGGAATCTCGGCTTGCTGCGGGAAACTGCCGAACAGATGGCAAGCGGTGATTTGACGGCTCGATCGCCTGTGGTTTCTAATGACGCGATCGGGGTGCTATCTTCTACTCTCAATACCATGGCTCAGCAAATTAGCAGTTTGCTCAACGGTTTGGAAGTGCGGCAGCGGCAGCTAGAGGAACGATCGGGGGAATTGGAAGTCGCTAAGAATGCTGCCGAAGCTGCCAACCGGGCGAAAAGCACTTTTTTGGCAAATATGACTCACGAGTTGCGGACGCCCTTGAATGCGATTATCGGCTACAGCGAGCTGCTGCAAGAAGAGGCTATGGAACTCGGCGAAGAAGAGTTTGTGATGGATTTGGCAAGCATTAATATGGCAGGCAAGCAGTTGCTCACCATTATTAGTGACATCCTAGATATTTCTAAAATTGAAGCAGGAAAGATGACTCTTTTCTTGGAGACTTTTGAGGTGTTGGATTTGATCGAGCAGGTTGTCACTATTGTTCAACCGACGCTAGGGAAAAATGGCAATACTTTGATCGTCAATTGCGATCGCAATATTGGCACGATCTACTCCGATTCGTCGAAGCTGCGGCAAGCGCTGTTGAATTTGGTGAGCAATGCTGCTAAGTTTACCGATCAAGGCAAAATTACGATTAATGTTTGGAAGGAAGAAGGGGAGGTTTTGCCGATCGGCAATTCCGAAGAACTCTCGGCAGATCCTTCTCGGTGTCAACAGCCTTCGATCGTCTTTCAAGTAACCGATACCGGCATTGGCATGACTGAGGATCAGGTGTCGAGGCTGTTCGGAGCTTTCGCTCAAGCGGACGATTCTACTACCCGCAAATACGGCGGCACCGGTTTGGGGCTGACAATTAGCCGGAAGTTTTGCCAGATGATGGGCGGAGACATTACGCTTGAGAGCAAGTTTGATTGCGGTTCTACTTTTACGATCAGGTTGCCGGTGGTGGTAAAAACCCAGAAAGAACCGGCGCCCGATCCAGAAATCGAACCAATGCAGCCGAAGCCTTCCGAGAAGTTAGACACGAGTGTAGTGGCGACAGAAGCGAAGCCACCAGTAGTGCGATCGCAACCGCTGGATCTGCCGGATGCTGCTACTGTGCTGGTGATTGACGACGATCCGGACGCGCGGGATTTGATGACCCGCTGCTTGTCTAAACAGGGATTTCGGGTGCGATCGTCGGCTAGCGGTCAAGGGGGGCTTCTGTTGGCTAAGGAGTTGCTGCCAGACGCGATTATTCTGGACGTGATGATGCCAAGTATGGACGGCTGGGCGGTGCTGTCGGCATTGAAAGCCGATCAAGATTTGGTTGATATTCCAGTGATTATGATAACTTTTTTGGACGACCAAAATCAGGGGTTGGAATTGGGAGCGGCTGAGTATGTGAGGAAGCCTGTCGATTACAAGCGCTTTGCTGCTTTATTAAGCAAATATCAGGGTCTGGGGAAGTAGTTATTAGTCATAAATTCTGGTTGCACGAGCAAGATATTGTTGACTGTTAACTGGTGGCTGTTGACTAAAATTATGGGAGTTCCTGAATCACGGTATGAAAATAGATAAGTTGGAAATTCCGAAGATGTTCTGAGGCGCTAGTTTCATTTTTTGCAGATTGAGTCGTTCATACCATAAATCAGCAACGCGACTCTGGCGTTGGTTGGGTCATGGTTGCAGTGAAGGTAGGTTACGAAGGTCGATCGGCTGCATCGATCGCCACAGTTGCATCGGGTGCTACCGATTCTAGCTCTGGTGGCAGATGATTGGTGATGAAGGAACTCCAGTGAGGTATCCCACCGGAATCAAATTCCATCTGCAAAATTGACGCATTCGGTACTGGAAAGCCTCGCGAAAATCCCAAAAGCCGAGTCATCGCCACGGCATCAATTACCGTTGGGTTAGCCAAAATCTGCCATAGCATTGCTTTGATAAAAAATCCATGTGAAAAGACAACTACAAAACCGGATTGTTGTTGTAACTGGTTCAGGGTAGTTCGGACTCGTTCCATCAGTTGAACCAACGATTCGGCATTGGTTCCATCGACATATTGAGGGTCGCAGCGGTCCCAGTAAGCTTTGCTCAAAGGTTTGCGAGCCTGGGTTGTGGTTGGTCGATCGAGCTGTAGACCCAGATAGGTAAATTCCTGAACTTGCCAAACCTCAACGGGTGTATGTGGAAATTGTTCAATCAATGGTTGAGCAGTAAGTTGTGTTCTCAGATAAGGTGAAATCACAATCTTGTCTGGAGTTTGTTTAACGGCGGTTGGAATACATCTTGATTGTCGATCGCCCAATTCACTTAAGGCATTTTCATGAGGTCCAATAGTTGCCAACCCTGCATTGGATTGACTTTGACCATGACGAATAATCCAAATAGACACGGTTTGATATTCCCTCTCATTTAGGGTAAAAATCACTTCTAGGGTGTTGCTGAATCACGGGATGAAAATAGATAAGTTGGAAATTCCGAAGATGTTCTGACCCGCTTGTTTCATTTTTTCCAGATAGAGTTGTTCATACCATAAATCAGCAACGCCGATTGTTAAAATTGGCAGGGTTAAATAAATCACTTGAGACGATTCAATTGCTCGATCGCGTTCGTCAATAACTTCTCTAAAAATGTTTCATTAGCCATTAGTTAACAGCCAAAAACTAATAACTAATGACTAATGACTAATTAATCTAAGAAGCCCATTAATGCCGAGCTATCGTCAATTTCGTTTGAGGCAATGGGGCGGTTTCCTCCCATTGTGGAGTACACTTCATCAATGTGCAGAGTGCTGATGCCAATAGGGCGGGCACCAGACATACTGAACATTTCGCTGACTTGCATGGCGCTAGAGCCGATCGGGCGATTGCCGAGTGTAGCAACCACTTCAAAGTCGCTGGATTCGACTGGGCGATTGCCTACAGTGCCGTAGGTTTCGCTGAGGTGCAGGGTGCTAGTGCCGATCGGGCGGTTCCCCGATATCGAGACGGTCTCGCTGATGGTAAAATCGTCAGGGCCGACGGGGCGGTTGTCATGCATGAGTTGAGGCCGATAAAGTTGAATTCCTGTTGCTTTGGCATCCGTGGGTTCTGTCGGTTGGCTTTTGGAACCTCCTTTGCCGCGGCGGGCGAGTGCTTTGCCTTTACCTGTACCTGTGCTCCTCGTATCCATAATTCTTTTCCTCGCTTATTTTTGGGTGTTGATTGCTGGGTGCGGACAACTGCTTTTCTTGGCTTTCTGCTTTCTATTTCGGCCGATGATTAAAATAATATTACAAAGTCTAACTATTTTTTTAACGAAATTGCAGAATCTCTGCATTTTTGTTAAGATTTATGGGTAATAGCTACATTTTCCTATGGTAACTGCGGCAGCATCTTTTCAATTGCAAGCGCCCTTCCAGCCCACAGGCGACCAACCGCTAGCGATCGCCCAACTCGTCAAAGGCATCGAAGCCGGGGATCGATTTCAAACCTTACTCGGTGCCACAGGTACGGGCAAAACCTTCTCCATTGCCTCGGTGATTGAAAAAGTCGGCAGACCCACCTTAGTCCTAGCACACAACAAAACCCTGGCAGCTCAACTGTGCAACGAACTGCGAAATTTTTTCCCGAACAATGCAGTCGAATACTTTGTCAGTTATTACGACTACTACCAACCTGAAGCATACATCGCCGTCACCGATACTTTCATTGAGAAAACGGCAGCAATTAACGACGAGATAGATATGCTGCGGCACTCCGCCACGCGATCGCTCTTTGAACGCCGCGACGTAATTGTAGTTGCTTCAATTAGCTGCATCTACGGTTTGGGAATGCCCGCAGAATACTTGAAAGCATCTATCCCTTTGCGAGTAGGAATGCAAGTCAACCAGCGGCAAATTTTGCGCGATTTAGTTAACGTCCAATACAGCCGCAACGATATAGATTTAGGCAGAGGCAAATTTCGCGTTAAAGGCGATGTTTTGGAAATCGGCCCCGCTTACGAAGATAGAATTATTCGCGTTGAATTCTTCGGGGACGAAATAGATGCCATTCGCTACCTTGACCCGGTAACAGGTAAAATCCTGCAAAGTTCAACGGCTTTAAATATCTATCCAGCGCGCCACTTTGTCACGGCGGAAGATAAATTAGAGGCAGCTTGCCAAGGAATAGAACTCGAATTAGAAGACCGGCTGGCAGAATTTGAAAAACAGGGTAAACTCTTAGAAGCTCAGCGGTTGGAACAGCGCACTCGCTACGATTTGGAAATGCTGCGCGAGGTAGGTTACTGCAACGGAGTCGAGAATTATTCGCGACATTTAGCGGGGAGAAATGCCGGGGAACCGCCAGAATGTTTGATTGATTATTTCCCGAAAGATTGGATGTTGGTGATAGATGAATCTCACGTCACGGTGCCGCAAATTCGGGGAATGTACAACGGCGACCAAGCGCGAAAAAAAGTATTAATTGAACACGGTTTCCGCTTGCCCAGCGCGGCAGATAACCGCCCTTTAAAAGCAGAGGAATTCTGGGCAAAAGAGAATCAGTGCATCTTTGTTTCTGCTACGCCTGGGGATTGGGAAATGGAGATATCTGAAGGCAGAGTTGCAGAGCAAGTAATTCGCCCTACCGGAGTAATAGATCCGACTATTTTCGTGCGCCCGACGGAAGGACAAATTGATGATTTGTTGGGGGAAATCAAGGACAGAGTAACTCGGGACGAGCGAGTTTTGGTGACGACTTTAACCAAGCGGATGGCGGAAGATTTAACCGAATATTTGCAGGAAAGGGGAATTAGAGTGCGGTATTTGCACTCGGAAATCCAGTCGATTCAACGCATCGAAATTATCCAAGATTTGCAGGATGGTAAGTTTGATGTATTGATTGGTGTTAACTTGCTGCGGGAAGGTTTGGATTTGCCGGAAGTTTCGCTGGTGGTAATTTTGGATGCGGATAAAGAGGGGTTTTTGCGCTCGGGACGTTCGTTGATTCAAACGATTGGAAGGGCGGCGCGGCACGTTCAGGGACAGGCTATTTTGTACGCGGATAATTTGACGGATAGTATGGTTAAGGCGATCGACGAAACGGATCGACGCCGGGGGATTCAGCTAGCGTACAATAAGATGCACGGGATTACGCCGCAGCCGATCGCCAAAAAGCGATCGAGTAATGCGATTTTGGCATTTTTGGATGTGTCGCGCAAGCTGAATTCTCAGCAGTTGGAGGAGGTTTACGAACAGGTAAACGAGTTATCTTTGGATGAGATTCCTCAGTTAATCGGGCGCTTGGAAGCGCAGATGAAGGCGGCGGCTAAGAAGTTGGAGTTTGAGGAGGCGGGTAAATTGCGCGATCGGATTAAGCATTTGCGGGATAAGCTATTGGGACATTAAGCTTTTTGTCAGAGAATTGAGGGGAGTTTTTAACCGCAGATGCACGCAGATAAACGCTGATGAAGAGAGAATTCAAAAGCTAAACATGGCTTTTAGTCCATTGGCGATCGGCTGATACTCTTCTGCGGTTAAATCTCCTCGGTAGCCCAAAACACGCTTTATGTCCACAGCGCGTATTTGATCCAGCAACACTGTAGAGTCATAGCGTATGTTTCCCATTCCAGCCTGAAGCTGCGGATATAGCGTTGAGTTTCGTGCCGCCCAATCTCCTTGTTGTGTGGTCAAGGGAACGACTATTACCAGCGAAAACCGCGTTATTCCTGTGACATTTGGCAAAGCTACAATTACGGCAGGTCGAGTGTTTTCCTGTTCGCGACCGGGGGGAATTTGAGCCGGGAAGTTAACTAGCACTACAGCCCTCACCTGCAAAAAATTAGGTGGCTGACTCACAAATTTTTTCTACCTTTTGATTAGCCATGTCGATGAGGTTTGTTTCTTGAATCCGCCACGCAGCATAGGCTAGAACTTCTTTAAAGTCTTCTTCTTCAAGTTCGGGATAAGTTTGGCGTATTTCTGCTATCGAATAGTGAGACGCCATCATTGAGATGATAGTTTCAACAGTTATGGGTAAGTTGCGAATGCAAGGTTTTCCCGCCATGAATTCTGAATCGGAGGTAATTCTAGTAAATTGCTGGATATCTTCTTTGCTAGTCGTTGCACTTTCATTGTCCTGAATTACTATTCCAACTCCGGGAATAAAACGCACAGGCTTTGTGCCTTCGAGGGGGTCTACATCTCCCCAATCATAGGGGGGAATTTCATTATCGACGAGGTAAAGTTGACGCCAAGGCGATTTTGCCAATGCTTCCTCAGAAATGTCAGGAAAAAATATTAGCACTTCTGCGATGCCGACTGGAAAACCATTGAGTTTGCTCAAGCCATCTATAATGGCGGCTAGGACGGATAAGTCTAGATGGCTGAGCTTTTCTGCTTTTTCGATCAGTTGGTATACGGTTTCAGGATTGAGTGTTTCGCCCACAGCTTCGACTAAGTTTTCGGGGGTGAAACCTCGACATTTCAAGTATTCGGCTAGTTGTAAGCGAATTGTACTCATGGGTTTAGTTGAGAAATATTTTAGGGTGAAGTGCGATCGCCCTTTACCATTGTCCTATTTTTGGATGGGAAGGGCGATCGTACTTTCTATCAGATTCCTAGTCTATCTGCTGCATATTCGCGAGCGTGACAATCTGCGTTTGATGTACCATCGTTATCCCAGGCATTTGGCTGCCAATCACGTTCGCGCCTCAAGTCATCTATTTCTTGTTGCTGTTCAAGGACTTTTTGCTCAAAAAATTGGATAGTTTTATCCTTAGCTTTGATAGTTTCATCCTTTGCCTCGTTTTCCTCAAGCAGACTGCGGTTCCACTCCGCCAAAGCGCGGTACGACTCCGCCAAAGCACGGTTCGACTCGGCTAAAGCAGAGAGGGTTTTCTTAGTCTGCCGAAGGTTGGTGTACAACGACTCGCATTGTGGAGTATAATTATGGGACATATATTTCAAAAGTTACGTTAACTTGTGGTGGTCTGAAGTTGAGATGTCAAACCACCTTGAGTTTGCTAGCTAAAGCAAGGCCTCTGTCTGAATCGTTACTTCAGCCGGGCCTTTTCCGTATCAGATATGATTTGCTATTGCAAAAACTACAAGACATTAAAGCGTTGTCTTTCTTACACTTGGCAATGTGAGGAAGTTTTGTTTGAGCTTGTATTTTAAGAATTTAACATTCGCTCGGTGAATTGTCAAGCGATAAATAAGACCGTTTGTTTTCTTTATTACGGAGATTTAAACATCCGATTGCCGACATTCGATGCCGCTTTAATCTAATACGCTTGAATAACCGCATATACGGGGCTATGGGTAAAGTGGATGCCAACTCAACCTCAATTTGCCGACATCCGATGCCGCTTTAATCTAATAGGCTTGAATAGCGCAGTCTACCGGGCTATTATGGTAAAATGGATGCCACAATCAACCTAAATCTCTATTAAGAATTGAAACCTGAGTGAATTGATTGCGGGCAGATAGGGCAAGGGTTTCAGAAATATTAAAAAAAGGCCGATCGCCCAAAACACCACCCAAACGAACTACTTGCTCAATACCGCAGTATCCGTACTGCTAGCAAAAGCCGGACGAATAAATTCCTCCTTCTCTTCCAGCGTGATGTAACCCTTATCTACAGCTAGCGGCATCACTTCCTCAAGAAAACCTCTGAGCACATCTAATACGTGAGTGCGATCGCACTCAAACTGCTTTTCCCAGCACGAAGTCCCAAACTCGATCCAAGTGCAGTTAATCTTATTGTCGATGGGTAGCAACATAATAGTGAACCAACTCTCACCAAAGTCTATTTCTATTGGTTTACCTTGCGATAGCTTCGCAATTTCCTGTGGAAAGTTATTCTCTATCATCATGCAAATATCTAAATCTAAAAATACCTCGATTTTATCATCACCTATTTCTATTAAAACTTTATGGTCGAACTCAAAGCAGAAACGTCGCCATCCCATTTCCAAATGAGAAAGCTCTCCCAATGGATCTTCAGGAGGTTCTGCGTAGTTTTCTAAGAAACGCTCGGATAATTTAAAATTAAATTTTTGACTGCTATTCATCGCTGTTCATCCTCAAGAATATAAAAACTTAATAAGTTGGGTTTCGTTTTGTGACCTCAACCCAACTTACTAATATCAAAATTGCGGTAAACTTTGCCTCTATTTCTTAGTCCGCGCAGGCGGAATTGTGTATAAAAGCGGTTTCAACCGCCGACATATCTTACGGTGTCGGATTCGGATACTTAGCGTGTACCGCATTGATTTCCGCTACAATCTCCTTATCCAAATTCACCTCCAAACTACCGATATTTTCCTCCAACTGTTCGAGACTGGTTGCACCGATAATTGTGCTAGTTACAAACCAGCGCGATCGCACATACGCCAAAGCCATCTGCGCCGGACTTATCCCATGTTTTCCCGCAATCTCAACATAGGCTTTTACCGCATCATTCAGATTAGTTTTATCGTAACGCTGACCAAACCCAGCGAATAAAGCCAACCTAGAATTTTCGGGAATTCCATTCAAGTATTTACCCGTTAACAGCCCAAACCCCAAAGGACTGTAAGCCATCAATCCCACATTCTTAAAACGGCAAGTTTCTGCTAAATTTAGGTGAAATGTGCGATTGGTCAAACTGAAAGCATTCTGAATCGAAACAACCTTCGGCAAACCGTGTTTTTCCGCCAACGTGCAAAACTCGCAAACTCCCCAAGGCGTCTCGTTGCTCAAACCTAAATAGCGGATTTTCCCAGCTTTAATTAAGTCAGCAAATACCTCTAACTGTTCCAAAATCGGTACCGTTTCGTGCTCTTGGGCGATGTCGTAATCCGGCGCGCCAAATAGCGGCACGTAGCGATCGGGCCAGTGGATCTGATAGAGGTCGATGTAGTCAGTTTGCAAGCGCTTCAGGCTGTCATTGAGGGCTTTTTCGACATTTGGGCGATCGATCTGATTTTTCCCTTCCCGAATCCACTTTAAGCGAGTGCTTCTGCCCGCTACTTTAGTCGCTATAATGACTTTATCCCGCTGCTGTTTCGTCAACCATTCCCCGATATATTCCTCTGTTTTTCCCTGAGTTTCCGCCTTTCCAGGGACGGGATACATTTCTGCCGTATCGATAAAGTTGATTCCTCTATCGATCGCCAAATCGAGCTGTTGGGCCGCTTCTGCAACGGTGTTCTGCTGGCCGTAAGTCATCGTACCCAAACAAATTTTAGATACTGATAAGTCGCTGTCGCCGAGTTTTTTGTATTCCATGATTGCGATTACTTGCTGCAAAATTCTCTGCTTCTATATTACAGAAAAAGTTTCATTTAGTTGCTCACTCACAAAAAACGACATGAGGCGCAGCTATTCTGTAAAAAAGATCCATTTTCTCTATGCTACTCTGCGCCCTCTGCGGTTAAAATTTTTGAAAAGCTATTTGCCCTTAAATGTTAATATAAATAATTACGTCCTGATAGTTTATGAGTAACCGCCAGCCCAAAGTTCCGTTTGTAAATCTCTCCTTGCAACACCAACCAATCCAATCCCAAATAGCAGAAGCAATTAGAAAAATTATCCAGGAAGGAGACTTTATTTTAGGCCAAGCACTCGCGGAATTTGAAACAGCATTTGCAGCAGCTTCTGGAGTAAAATACGGCGTAGGAGTCGCTTGCGGAACAGATGCGATCGCACTGGGACTCCAAGCTTGCGGCATTAATCCGGGCGACGAAATTATCATACCCGCTAACACTTTTATCGCCACCGCGATCGCCGTCCTCCAAGCCAAAGCTATACCTATTCTTGTAGATTGCGACCCGGAAACCGCCCTGATTGACCTCACAGCAGCCGAAACAGCAGTTACCTCGAAAACTAAAGCAATTATCCCCGTGCACCTTTACGGTCAAATGGTATCGCCCGGGCAGCTTTTAGATTTTGCAAAGCGCCACGATTTAATCATATTTGAAGATGCCGCCCAAGCGCACTTAGCCCACAGAGAAGGATACCGCGCGGGTTCCATTGGTAAAGCAGCAGCATTCAGCTTTTATCCCAGCAAAAACCTCGGTTCTTTTGGCGACGGCGGGATGTTAATTACTAACGATGCACAACTCGCAGAAAAAATGCGAACTCTCCGCAATTACGGAGCACCAAGCAAATATTTACACACAGAAATTGGTACCAACAGCCGCCTCGACAATTTGCAAGCCGCCGTGCTCAATGTTAAATTGCCTTATTTAGAAAAATGGAATCGCGATCGCACCGCGGCCGCCGAACACTACAATACTCTACTAGAACCCCTGAAACACAAAGGCATTGTACCGATCGCCAACCACAGCAGCAGCGGTCACATTTATCACCTCTATGTTATCAAAATTACTGAGGAAAGCTCGTTAGCGAAGCCCTCGAAGAGGATCGACCGCAACACCCTTCAGGAAAAACTCGCCCAACACGGCATTCAAACAGGCATACACTATCCCGTACCTTGTCACCTGCAACCCGCCTACCAAAACTTAGGCAATCGGGGCGACTTCCCCCGCGCAGAAACCCTGTGCGAACAAATTTTATCATTGCCAATGTATCCCGGATTGAGCAATACTCAGATCGAGCAAGTTGTTCGGGCGATCGTACTATCATTAAATTGCTAATTTTTCATAAAATTTATGCTGCAGGTGTTTCAAGCAGTAGGGTGTGGTTCTCAAAGCGTTTTGGTGGAGAATTAACAAATCTTTAACTCACAGTTTAAAACCCCAAAGCGTTGCTAATCCAGCGCGGCAATCTTAAAACTTCTCAAACCATGCACATCCAGCGCAAAATTCGCATTGTTTTCAAGCGATACCTCCTGGGGGAAGGTATCACGGTGCTTCTAGTGCTGCTGTACGCCCCCCTGCTAGTACACTGGTACGACGGCTGGTTGAACAAAAGCATCAGCATCGAACACGAATATTTCAGCCACGGACTAATTGGTTTACCCTACGCAGCTTATATTGCTTGGATGAACCGAAAGTGCTGGCGCAGCTTGCCCAACTCACCGCATCCTTTGGGAGGCTTATTGCTGGTACTAGCCACGCTTTTTTATCTGAGTCGCTTGAGCGATTTAGTAAATTTATCCCTCCCCGTAATGCTGGCCAGCATTTGCTTATCTTTAAAAGGAATTCCCGGCTTACAATTGCAGGCGATACCACTTTTGTTCGTATTTCTGGCCTCGCCGAACCACATTCCTTACCTCATAGAACCCTACGCCTTGCCCTTACAGCAATTCATTGCTGAAGCATCAGGCTGGATATTAATTAAGATTGGTATCAACGTGAGAGTGGAAGAAATTTATCTCTACGTAAACGAGCGCATTGTAGAAGTTGCTCCACACTGTGCAGGCTTAAAAATGCTGTTTACCAGTCTTTACGTCAGCTTAATTCTGCTGGATTGGACGGGAGTTTGGAACTCTCGCAAAAAAAGCCTTTTGTTTTTAGTGATTACATCCATTATTAGCATCACTTCCAACATTTTTCGCAATACTTTGCTAACTTACTTTCACGGAACCGAAAGAGAGGGGCTTTTTACTTGGCTGCACGCCGGATGGGGAGGAGATTTGTATTCTGCTTGTATACTAGGGTTATTGGTACTTCTCCTCAACGGGATGGAAAAGTATTTCCCAAGTCAGTCTGGCAATTAATGAAACAGATGATTTCAGCACAGAAACTACTGCGGCGGTATCAATTATCTAAAATTATGGTACTGGTGTTTTTGCTGGTATTAGTTGGGGCAGTAGCAATTCCCGGCTACGCGACGGGAAGGTGGCCTTGGACAAACCCGCCAACCCTTGCCAACCTCAAGCAATTAAGAAGTGTGCGCCAAAACGGGATAAAAATTCCTGGGTGGCAGGTTATAGCCGTTCAGAATAACGTCCAAATTGGCACTCACAGATGGTTAGTTGAAGAAATTAAAAAGGATAAAACAATTGCCATTTTATTGCTGTTGCCTCAAAATTACCCCAAAAACCAGCCCCAAGTGGAATGGCTAGATATCGATGGATTTCACCGATGGCAAACCGATTCTCATCGTACTTTGAGGTTTACAGTTAAATTAGCACCAATACCCGACCAGCCACCACCTACTGTCGAAGCCCGGTTTTTCCGAAGCTGGACTCCCCAACAAACTTTTGCTGTCGTGCAATGGTACGCTTGGCCTAACGGCGGTTCTCCAACAACCAGCCGCTGGTTTTGGGAAGACAGCATTGCTAGACTCTCGAACCGCCGCGCCTCTTGGGTTGCTGTCAGTATCATCCTTCCCATTCAACCGCAGGGCGATATTAAGATAGCTCAACCATTGCTAGAATCTATTGCCGAAAGTGTTCAGGCTAAATTAATTACAGAAACTTTTCGGTTTGAGTAAGCAGGTAGGTGCAAATAAATCTGCCTAGGGCGTGGGCCGGTTTTGCCAAAATCAACTGCTTCCTAGTAAATATCCGGATTCAACTCGCCCCTTAAATATCTTATTGTTTTTTCTCCTCGCTATATTTAGATGAAACTTACAAGTCAGGTCATTATTCAAAATATTACTTTTTTAAATCCTCTCAAAATGCGGGAAAAATCCACAATTAAAAATCGCCTCGCTTTTTCCTTGGCAGGTCTGTATTCAACTGCTTGGACTCTATCTTTTGCTGCTGTATTCTGGGGTTTTAATAGCAAAAATTTTTCGGAAACGGCTTTAGCTCAATCTGTTGTTCCAAAAGACGAGCGACTCGTGGCGCCACCGCCATTGCGTGTACCCCCACCGCCGCCTGCCAATTTCAACCGGGATATTAACCCAGCTTTTCGGAATCGGCCCTACCGCCTGGGCCCGGGAGACCAGATTTCTGTTCAAGTTCAGCGCTTCCCAGAGCTAGGTTTTACGGGTGCAATCAGCCCTGAAGGGGTAATTGTACTGCCGCTAATCGGAACAGTAAATGTGCGCGGTCTTACTGTCGAAGAATCACAGCAGCGCCTCCGGGAGCGCTTTGGCCAATTTATCAAAAATCCTCAAGTCTCGGCTGCTTTGCTGGTTCAGCGCCCCGTAGTGGTGACGGTGACGGGGGAAGTGGCCAGACCGGGTTTTTATGCGCTGCAAACCCCCCAGCTTCCTGCGGCTTTGGCGGCGGCTGCTGGGACTAATCCTACGGCGGAACTACGAGGGGTGCGGGTGCGGCGGACTCTGCCGGGAGGTGCTGTAGTGGAGCAAGTTGTTGATATTTTGACACCGTTGCAAACTGGTATTGCTCCGCCGGATTTGCGTTTGGAAGATGGAGATGCGATCGTCGTACCGTATAAACAGGTTACGCCCGATCGTAAATCCGATCAAGATTTAGCATCCAGGTACAGCCTCGCTGCTGCTGCTGTCCCCGTCCAAATCACTGTCACCGGAGAAGTCAGCAAACCGGGTTTTTACACGCTTCCGGCGGGTTCTGGTCGCATTTCGGCTGCTTTGGTGATTGCGGGGGGAGTCACGGGAAAAGCCGATTTACGGGCCGTGCGAGTGCGGCGGACTACGGTGGACGGCTCGTCGGTGGAGGAACCAATCGACCTCTACACTCCCCTAGCAAACGCTAACGATTTGTTCGATTTTCCTTTGGCATCGGGAGATGTGATTGTCATCCCCCAATTGGACGCTAGTACCAAAAACCTAGACTACGACAAAGCTCTGGTTTCGCGGTCTACTCTGATTAAGCCGAGGATCTACGTTCGAGTTTTGAGTTACGCTAGTGGTGGTTTGACCTCGTTCTACGTAGAAAATGGCAGCAGGTTTTTGGATGCTCTCAACAACTTGCCTGTTAATCTAGCTGACTTGCGGAAAATAGCCCTGATTCGGTTCGACGAAAAGCAAGGTAGAGCAATCAACCGTTCGATAGATGCTAAAGCTGCTTTGGAGGGCAATGTTTCTCAGAACCCGATGCTCGAAGATAATGATGTGATTGTGATTGGTAGGAATCTGGTAGAGCGGATTGGTTATGTACTCAATACTTTTACTCGACCATTCCGGGATACTTTGGGATTTATTCTGTTCTTTGAACAGTTGAGAAATGGGGTAACAGATCTGTTCGGCCCGTCACGTAATGATAGGTAGTCATACTATTTTTGATTTTCGATTTGAGATGGGGAATGACTTATGCGATATGGGTTTAGAGTGCAGGTCGAAAGTTCTAAGGTTTTTGGGAATGGGTATCATTTGTCATCAATCATTAGTTATCGTTAACAATTAGCAATCTAAAATCTAAAATCTAAAATCTAAAATCGTCATGACTTTATCCGTTGTTAAACGTTATTTAATTGCTTTCGACCAATACAAGTGGGTGGGACTGGCTACCCTCGCGGTGACTGTGGGCGTGTCGGGAGTAGTGGCTGTGCAGCCAAAGGCGGCGCCAGTTTACGTTGCAATAGGTACGCTGGCCTACGACAGACCGAGCGTGATTTTTTCATCGACTACTACTAAAATTCAACAGGAAGGACAAGAAATAACTAAAGATATGCTGCTGGATAAAATGGTGGTTAAACCAGCAGCAGAAAAACTCATCAAACCCGACGAAAAATTAAACAAAGAAGAAGCGGCAAAAAAAGTACAAGCTTTGGCTAAAAAGCTGGGAAAAGATGTGCAGATAAAGATGCCAAGTAAGAATAATGACCCCAGTGCTTTGATTCAAGTATTGTACAAAAATGCCGATCGTAAAAAAGCAGTAGAGGTAGTAGAGACGCTGATGCACGAAATGGTGGAGTACAGCAAAAAATTTAATACTTCTAGACTGCGAGCAACGATCACCCAAATTAACCAGCGTTTGCCGAAAGTAACTCAGGAACTTAGAGAGACGGAAGCAAAACTTGAAGCCTACGAAAAACGAGAAGGAACTTCAATTTTAGCAGCTCAGAGCGGTGCTTTGCCGCTAGCGATTACCAACAGCCAACAGCAGCAGCGGCAACTCCGCGTACAGTTGGGAGGAATTGAAGCTCAAATTAACAGTTTGCAGGAGCGCTTGGGATTGAATGTGGAGCAAGCTTACGTCGCTCAAGCACTCTCTGCCGATCCAATTATTGCCCAACTGCGAGTGCAATTGTTTTCGATCGAATCTCAGCTCAAAATTCTCCGCAGCGACTTGCAGGAGGAACACCCGAAAATTGTAGAATTGCTCAAACAAAAACAAGCTTTTGAGCAGCAGTTGCAGCAGCGACAATCTGAAGTGCTCGGCGGTAACGGGGTGGCGGCTCCGCTCAGAAGTGCCGCTCGAATTCGGGTAGACTCTTCTTTAGATCCGGCCCGACAGCAGTTAGCTCAAACTTTGATTGCTTTGCAAACGCAGCGGGATGCGGTGCAACAGCAACTCCAAGGAATCGAGAAAACTGAACAGCTATTGCGTCGGGAACACGCGACAATTCCCAACAAGCAGTTAGAACAAGCGCGGTTAGCCCAGCAAGTGGCGTTCAAAAAAGCTCTCTACGACAAGATGCAGTCGGCTTTGGTAGATGCTGAGGCGGCGGTAGCTGAGACAACGGGGAGTTTGAGAATCGCCCAATTTCCGCAAACTGATGACGTTGAGTCAAACAAGAGAGGTTTGCCCGTGATGCTGGCGGTGGGAGGATTTGTGGGATTGCTGCTGGGCGGGGGGTTGATATTTTTGTTGGGGATGCTCAACGGCAAGTTTTACAGTTGGGAAGAAGTGCGGGCGGCTTTGGTGGAGAAAGAGGTGCCGATACTGGCAGTTTTGCCTGAAGTGACGGTGTTTGATTCCTACGCCGATGAAATGCCTCTGGCCCTGGAGGCAAATTCTCCCTATTTGGAATTTTACGAGCGGTTGCGTACTAATTTGCGCCGGATCGGGAACAAACCGGTGAAGGTGGTGTTGCTGACTTCGGCGGCGCCTTTGGAGGGGAAAAGTTTTAGTGCTTACAATTTGGCAATTGCATCGGCTCGATCGGGTAAACGGACTTTGCTAATTGAAGCAGATTTGCGATCGCCTTCTAACGTTGAATCTTTGAAAATTTCTGCTGATCCTCTGGCGACGGTGGAACCTTTGCACTATTACGGCAATATTAGCGAGTGCGTTCTTTTGGTTCCAGAGGTAGAAAATCTATACGTTGTGCCGAGTCCCGGCTTTTTGCGACAGGCCTCCGCCGTACTAGAATCAAGCGAAATGCGGAGATTGTTTGAGGATGTTCGCAACCGCTTTGATTTTGTGGTTGTGGATTCTCCGGCTTTGAGCGAGTGCAACGACGCGCTGACGCTGGAACCGTACACAGACGGTATGATTTTGGTGGCGCGGCCTGGTTACACTTTGTCTAGTATGTTGTCTGAGGCTGCAGATCAGTTGCTGGAATCTGAGGATGAGGAGTCGAATAAATCCGGGCCGCGGCTGTTGGGAGCGATTATTAACGGTGCTGATATTCCGGTGAAGTTCCGCAATGATATTGATATTGATGAATGGGAGTTGCCTGTGAGTGCAATCGGCGATCGCGCGATCGAAGTGCGATCGAGGCAATTACCGCAGCAGTCAAAGCCTAAAAATAAGGCTATTAATAGTAAATTGAGATAATTTATCTGGCTTGATTCTTGTAACCCACATTCCGCAGATATTCAAGCAGAAGGAAAGGAAGATAGATTCGGAAACACAAAACTCCCAAACGATTGCC
>NZ_JAUBPR010000096.1:0-25588 GCF_036700845.1 Microcoleus sp. S13_C5 | reverse complement strand
TGTCAATAAATTCTAAATTTTCTGTAATGTAACGTTGACAACTAGGGCAGTAAAACTGCCGACGAGGCACTTCTAAAGTAAGGATTCAGGTCTTTGATTGGGGAATAAGAGAAGGCATAAATAAGTCACAAGAATGGGCCGAAATAGCCTCACGGAAAAAAGTCATTGCGCTTTTACCTTGAAACCGACAAGTCTGAATCACGGATAACAAATCAGCAGTTTGTTCAAACCGAGACATTGACCGGGAACCGCCAGATACCTTACGTTTAGTCACAGCTAGTCGCAAAGAACGTTCTGCCAAATTATTATCAGGAGGAATGTCCGGATGGTCTAAAAAATACCACCATTGATGTGCTTTCTCACGCAACGAGCGCAATAACAGTCCAGCAGCATGACCAACATGACCTTGCCAAGTATTTAACAATTCGGCCAACCTGGTCTTAAAGTCCCTCGCCCAAGTATGATAATCGAGTTCTTCAGGGTATTCACGCCATTTTCGATGTTGTCGAAATGCCTCATCAATTAATTCTAAGAACGCAGAGGCGACGACAGTATTGTTACCGTGACTAAGAAGAAGAACTTTCTTAAAATGTCGCCGTAGATGGGCTAGACATTTCTGCTGTGCTCCAACGAGCACACCGTTGTATACGCTAAAATCATCAGAACTCAACACTCCAGCAAACTCCGAACCCAGCATTGTTTCTAATTCGGCTCGACTACGAGTGTCTGCCGCATGGAATAGACAAAAATTTTTACCTGTCGCTGTCCATAACCATTCTTTGACTCCCTTGACACACCACGGAGTTTCATCCACATGGACATTAGCTTGTAACGGTGCCCATTTCCATAAGTCTTCAACGGCGGGCTTTATAGAATCGGCTACCCGCGCATTTGTCGCTTGTAATGTCCCTATGCCAATTTCAATTCCACCTAATTCTCGAAGAAATTCTTGTTGCTTGGAATAGGATATGTGCCCATAATTACCTAGCCATACCAATAATGCTTGTAGAGCGATACTCAAATCTTGTCCTGGCACTATACCCGGTGAGACGAGTCCAATCACTATGGCTCCACATTCATTACACTGACATTTGGCTCGTTGATATTCCACTAATTCAATTGGTCTATCTACTAAGCACGCTACCTGCTGCTTACTATAACCAATAATGTCACTTAATTCTCTGCTACCACAATGCTCACAAGACTCTGGAGTGCTGATTTCATATCTATCTACTCGCCCAAACCCTTTTCGGGTTTTGCCGATATGTCCAGGCTGCCCTCCTGGTTTACGCTTTGGTTGGGACTCTGACTCTTTTGAGTTATCAACTTTGGCTGTCTCTGATTTCTGTATGAGATCGCTCGATGGTGGTTTCGATGATGTTTTACTATTGCTGGGCTGTCTCTCTTTGAGCTTTTCGACCTCTTCTTGTAGTTTTTCAATCAGCTTCTGTTGGGTCAGCACAATTTTGAGCAGTTCCTCACGGCTCAACTGGTCAACTATTTCCCTTTTCAGTGCTAATAACTCTGATTTTTCGCTCATCTGACTACACTACCATATTTCTCCGCTCTGAATGAACTATTTTTCACCTGAATCCTTACCTTCTAAATACACACTCGCGACCGAAAACTGACAAATCCCTGACTAATGTAGGTCGATTTTGATGCAGTTCTTCTGTATAATTATTACAGTGAGGACACACTATTTCTGAGGCTAAAGCCCTCAATCGAAAGTAAATTTGTCCTTCAATTTGAGTGCAAGTTTCAACCTTGACTCCAGGCAAGTCTAATAAATAGTCTAAATGAAAGCTCATTACTCTAACTGTATTGGTTGAGCTATTTTACACCATAAACTCAGGAGAGCCGTCAATGACTTCAAAAGCAGTAGCTAAAAACTATCTTAGTGCAAAACAAATAGAGCAACTGCAATAAGCATTAAAAGAGGAACAAAAAGGAAATATTAGAGGAAAAATCATGTTCTTGTTATTGCTAAATAACCGAAATAATCAAGTTAAAGTTGCTAATTTTTTGGGTTGCACCCTAAATAAGGTGTTTCATTCGTGTATTAAGGGATATCCAGAGAATCTAGACACGTACTACTATTTTCTGTCCGAAGAGAGTCTAGTGAAGCAATCTCAAACCCTTGAGTTAACGCCCTTGATTGCGTAAGTCCTGAATATATTGCTCATGGGCTTTTTAAACTAATTGAAGAGTTATAGTATTTATTAAATCGCCTCTAAAATGAAGGATAGTTAAATACTGGACTTGAGACGAAGCGCACTTAATGCGCGGTTAGTCCAAACTCCAGTAGTAAGCTATCGCCTTTCAGCGAACACGCTAATTATTGTGATCGCACTTCTTCTCCTCCCTTGTTCGCAGCATTCTGTGAATTATAATTATAGCGATCGAGTTTTTGAAATGCTATTTAACTTAATCAAGGCACATCCTCATACTCAGCAGAGATTAGATACTGAAAATTTATACTAGCCACCTCTAGACAGTCCCCCTCACGGTAGAAAGAAAAACCCCAACTTCCTGCCACATCGCGACGGTAGCAATCCAGATTCATCCGTTGTTGACCAAGTAATACATATTCTTGTATAGTTAAGAGCGATCGATAATCCGCAAATTAATCTCCTGTGTCAAACGCCTCACTTGTGGGAGATAAGACTTCCACTTTATATAATGTAATGTTAATTACCAATAAAAATGCTTGGTAGTAAGGAGTTTAATCTTTATTGACTAATATCTTCCCAATTCAGGACAGAAGTCCTCACTACCAACTTGATAATTTTTCTGCCACAATTTTTCGCTACAAATTTGATGATTTAGAGACACAATTCCTGACTTATTAATAGGCGATCGCCAATCATTAGACTTTTTGCAAAAATAGATAATATCTGCGTTCATTTGCGTTTATCTGCGGTTAAAAACAGAAAATATCGAACTCTTGCAAAAAGTCTAACCACTAATCTTACTTAGTCTTGTCCAAACTCCGCGACTCCAACCAAATAGGAATTGCAATCCAAGCAACTGCTAACAGCAAAGCAAATACCGCAAATTGAGCAGCCCAAGCTACCAATTTCTCTAAAGACACAACTTGTCCCAAGAAGTAGGATAAACTTACCATTACAGATGCCCAGCTTGCAGCACCCAGAACATTGAACAGGGAAAATTTCCAAAAAGGCATTTCTGCAATACCCGCTAGGGGGCTAGCAAAAATTCGTAGCAATGCGATAAAACGGCCCAAAAATACGGCCTTAGCTGCATTTTTGCTAAACTGTTCTTTTAAGTCAAACAGTTTTTCTTCTCGAAAACGGAAAAATTGTCCCAGCTTCAGCAGCAGTGGCCAGCCACCGTACCTGCCGATCGCATAACCAAGGTTTCCGCCCACAGTCGCACCAGCGATCGCACTGCCGAGTACAAACCAGTAATTCAGTTCCCCGCTGCCAGCTAAAAACCCGCCAGCAATCGTAATAGTCTCGCCTGGAAGAGGAACACCCAGATTTTCCAGCAAAATTCCCAGAAATACTGCCCAGTAGCCGTAATCACGCGCAAACTGCTGAATAGTCTCTAACGATAAAAACTCAAAAGACATTCGATACTGCCTTCGTAAACTTTTGCAAAGCTCTATACATTTATATATTGGCTCGATTCAGCCAATAGTGCAATCTTTCGCTGTGATGAAGAACACACTGTTGTCGCGATCGCTGGTCCAACTAAAAATTAGCCTTTCAGGCATACTAGAGGAATAGAGAATTGTTGCGGTTGCCTTCCGCGCGATCGCTAGCCAGTTTCTTACTAAATTTATCACAACGGCTCTTCCCACCGATTCCCACAAGGTCGATCGCGCATCCTAAAACCTTAGCTGAAATCCCCTGAGTCTCTCAAGAGAGTCAGCAACTAAACTAACTTATTCATACTTTACGATCGTAGGATAACTGCTATGGAATTTCCCAACTTCAACCCACCCATCGTCCTTCAACCTCACAACTGCCTCGACTCCCAAGCCGGCAGCCTCCTCCAGCAACAGCTAGCCGAGATTGTGCCCGATCGCCACAAACTCTGGGTAATAGACATGGCCGCCGTAGATTTCATCGACAGTTCCGGGATCTGCGCCTTAGTCGGGGGACTCAACGCCGCCCGCCACCGGGGATGCCGCCTCGTCATCTGCAACCTCTCAGCCACAGTCAAGCTAATTTTTGAAATTACTCAACTCGACCAACTCTTTGAAATCTTCGACAGTTTCGAGCAAGTTATCTCCACTGAAACTCCGGCTTTAGTTGCTTGATTAAAATGAGATCCCGAGTTTAAATCTCAAGTTTGCAAGAGACTTCAAGCAACCGCAGAGCTAATTTGCATATCATAAATAGGTTTATTTGTCAAGCAATACCAATGACAAACAAATAAATCCGGCACTTGAACGCCGACAGAAGCGATCGCAGGTGCAGCCGGAAAAGGCCAAAGTCGATCAAAACAAATCCTTTCCCCTACAAACCCGAACTGCATCAAATAAGTCGCCGGGGGCGCATTTAATAGATTCAGCAAACGGTAAGCCAACTCATACAACTGCTGTCGCCAAACATCCGACAAATGCACCGGTTGAGAGTAACTAAACTCGCCAGACTGCTTGTCAGGTTCCCCACCGATCACCTCAGCATACAGTGGCCCCTTTGCCGTCAACACCACAGGCAGCCAAAAATTGCCACCACCGACGGGAAAAAGCAACTCCTGGGACACTCGATCGCGCGCCGCCGAAACATTGCCACAAAATCGAAACACATCTTGAGCCGGAAAAACCAGATTTTCTGGCACATCCAGCGTCAAAGGACAAAAGATCGCCTCACCCGGAGCGATCGCGCCCGAATTGAGTTCCGAAACCTCACAGATATTGACTTCACTTAAAGGATGAGATTGAGCGATCGCCGCCTTGAGACTTGCGGCCGGATCATTCTCACCACCCGCGACAATCAAAACCTTAGACATTGCCAAAGCTCGGCATTTGAATTCCCCGATCGTCCTCAGCATCGACGCTCGGCAGATCCAAGCCCTTAGCCTTGCGACTCCGCACAGCGAGACGGTAAGTTACGCTTTGCAACTCAGTGTGCAACTGGCGGTTTTCCTTTTGCAGTTGCTCCAACTTTTCCTTAATCGGCTCGATGCGCTCGGCAAATTTCTGGCGGTAAACCCCCGGCAATTCCTGAACCACCTGTTCCAGCATCCGAGAGCGATCCGTCAATTCTTGCACCGACTGCCGCAGTTGGTAAACCTCAGCATCCCGCTCTGCGATTTGTTCCTGATAAAAACTCACCTGTTCTTCAACAGCTTGGAGTTGTTCCCGCATTGCCTGCATTTGAGCTTGGTGGCGATCGGAAACTTCCGGCGCCGGCACAAAACTAGAATTGCCCTTCACCAGCCTGAAAAGTTCTTGAGACAACTGCTGCACCAATTGGTCGCGCATTTGCAGCTCTTCGGTAAGACGAGATACCTCTGATTGCAATTCTTTTGAGCTTACAAGTTTAGTTTGATTCACGATGACTCTCAGGTTTTGTTATATAATGTGTTTCTCTTTAAAAATATCTTTCCCTTACCGCAGAGGCAAGAGGCACTTCAAAAGTTTTGAACCCATTAGGCTAAATCGAGCCAGCGGCCCAATCTCAAGGGTAAAGCTCAGTCTAACTCAAATCAGGCATCCACGTCATCACTTTAGTTTCTTGCTATAGAGACAGGTAAAATCCTAGGTTTTTTGTCAATCAACCAGGTTTCTTAGCTTTTTCTGAGAATAGTGCAAGAACTCAGGTGTAACCAATCACAGCCGCAAGCACTTGGCCAGCTTCGTCCACGGTGCTGCCAAAACAGATAATGCCATCCTCGTGACCAGCCATCGCCAGAATTTTGCGCTCTGCTAAATTCTCCTCCTCAAAAAGTCTAAACATTTCTAAGGCCATCTGAGGAGTGCCGTAAGGTATTTCTTTTCTAGTAGTAGGAATCTTAAACAGCAGTTGCTGCCATAGTTTAGGATTGTGGACATGAATTATCCCGCCCACATCCTCTCTCTGAAGGTACAGGGCCCCGTGAGTGAGGGACTCCGACGAAGCTTGTACGGGGCCCCGGCAGCCGAGGAAATTTTGTTCTAAGTTAAATTCGGTAACAGTACAGTAGAATTCTGGTCCTAGAGTCTTCAAGTGTGCAGTCTGGGTTCCCGAAATCACGAATTGGCAAGAATTTCCTAGTCGGACACTGACGTTGCCAAACCCTATGCCATTTTCGTAGACGCCAATTAATCCCCAAGCGTGGAGCCGATCGCGCCAGTCCATCAAATCTGCTATGTTCCGGGCAGCTACAGGGTCTGCTTCTTCCCAGTCACAGCGGTATTTAACGACTCCTTCATCCATTTTTTTGTATAATCAGACACGACTCTGACAGGACAGACATGGCCCAAGCTGAGACTTAATCGAAGTTGTCAAGAAGTTGTCAAACAGCTTTTTTTGCCTGCTGCCTTATGTCTCGGTGCATAAGTGCCTTAACTAATCTACATTCCAGTGTCGCCGTAATTAGCGACCGACATTAGCAAAAAGTAAGCTAGGAAAGTTGAACCAATTATTCCAAAAATCATGGTTTAGCCTCTAGGTGATTACAAAAGTTCAATATGAAAATGTACGCTTTCAGTCTGGGAGTTTTATTCTAGGATTTTGCCCGATCTAGTTTCTGATGTGAAACTACATAACGTCCCTGAATCGGTTATTGCTCTACACTACCGCATTTTTACTGACTTGAGTTAGACCTTAAGAAAGATTTAAGGATAAAGTACCTCTTAATCCGGTAAGTCCGGTAAAAAGCAACCGTACATTTACTGATTTTTAATAATTATACATATATTTAAGCAAAAAGCAAGCGGAACAAAAAAAATATTTTTTAGCCTGTCTGGGAGGAATTGGCACAATCTTCGGGTGCTCTACGTTAGTCCACACCTCTGTCGATCGAGTAATTTTTAGCTCCGGGGCATCCTACAAGCTAAGAAACCGGGTTGAGGGTAATATCATGTCGGGTAAAATCATCGCAATGCCAGTTCGCATCGGCGGGTTTACCAAAATCTGTAGTAGTAGTATAAGTTATAGATCCCGTCAAACCGCGCCTACCTAGAGGGGGATAGTCGATCGACCGAACCTGATATAAGTCCTATTAAGAAAAAAACAAGCCGATCGAGCAGTGATGGCCCGATCGGCTAAATTTTTCTGTGAAGCGCGATCGCTCACAGCCCTTTAAATGTGGAAGTGATACAAGATGCTGCCGTCGTCTTTAATTTCGCAATTGGCATTAAAAACTTCAGCTTGTTGGTTCAAAAAACGCTGAGCGACATCCGGCGACAGCCGCGTTTCCATCGCAAACCGCACCAGAGTTATTTCGCCGCGGCCTTCTTTGATCAGTCGGTACAAAGCACTTTGGAGCCTTTCGCTCTCTTCTCGCTGAAAAGCTGCTTTGTACCTCCAATCTGCCACCGAAGGAATCAAACCCCGGCTGACTAAAATCGCCAACAGCAAACCAATTCCCAAAATCAGAGGCACTGTCGGATCGCTCGTGGGCGTCGCCACAATTTGCGGCACTGTAGCGGCGGCCAAACTGCTGACCATTTCTTTTTCCGAAGCTTGCGTATCCGCCATTGCAAGCTGAGTTTTGTTGTAAAAGTCTTGCTGAAGCTTCATTTGCTGCAACAGCCGAGCGCGTTCTCTTTCGTATTGGTCGAGTTTTTGCTGAGCTTGTTTCAGGTCTTGAGTGACTTGTGCCAAGCGTTGGTTGAGCGACTGATTGACTGATTGCCACCGATATCTGTTAATCAGGCGGCTTTTTTCCACCATGCCCTTCATCAACATATCCGCCGTTTGGATTGCTTGCTCCTGATCGAGCGAGCGATACCCAACAACAATTTCTAGGGGTTGTTCCGGCTTAGAAATTTTGACACTAGCATTTTGTCGAACTTGCTGGGGCGACAGCTTAACTGCATCTGCCACTGCTTTGACCACATTATCTGCTAGGAGAACCTCCGGGGTGAGTTGCTCTCCCTGCTTGAGAATTGTCGTGCCTGTGGTCGAAAATTTGACTGGCGGATTATTAGAAGTGAGAGTGCCTTGAGCCATGAATCCGGGGGGCGGGGCGAGGCGGTAGGCCAGGGCGCCTGAAATACCCATAATTACAGCAAAACTGCCTAAGGCAATCCATCTGTATTGATGTGCTGAAGATCTAAAACGTAAATTTCCCATTTTGATAGTCAAGTCATAACATTCGCTTGCCGCAGCTACTGCCAAACGCAAGAGCGATCGTTTCTTTCTGGTTAGTCAAATTGACTGCTGAAAATTTTCTCAGTTTGTACCTAAAAGCTATTAGCTTTTGAGAGTTGTCAATATTCATGCTCCGAAAAAACCGATCGCGCTTTTATTTGATCCGAGCTATAACTTCAGTTTTTGTCCTTAATAATTAATCTGTAACAAGGCTTCTGGAAGTCTACTGGCCTCAGACTAGCACTCAGGCGTGCGAGATCCTCGCCTCCCCGTGTTTGTTGACATTCAAAACAGTCTCCTTTTCACCCTTGGCAATCCTCCAATTATCTTACGTCTTGGCGTCTTGCGGACGCGGTTGAAGAATAAAAAAAACCTTAAATACTTTGCCTAAAAACTTAACAAGCAAGAATTATACCATGCAGTTAAGAGTTTGCTGCATATTAAAAAAAATTGTGGATCTGGGCGCAAGACCAGATCCACATATTCACATAACAATTATGGTTCGATCGGTTGATGGTTCGATCGAGCCTCAGAAACAAATGTTCAGAAGCCGATCGGCAAAATCAGACCTTCGCGGGCCATGACAGCCTTCGGGAAAGCGATTTGCACATCTTCGGCGATGCGATCGAGAAAATCGTCAGTGTGAGCCGGATCATGGTGAAAAATCACCACTCGTTTCACCCGCGCCTCCTTAGCCATTCTCACCGCTTCCTGCCAAGTCGAGTGTCCCCAACCCACCTTCGGAGACTTGGGGTTGTGATATTCCTCGTCTGTGTACATCGCGTCGTAAATCAGCACATCAGCGTCGAGGGCTAAATTGTAGACATTCTCATCTAGCCGATCGGGAAAATGTTCAGTATCCGAACAATAAACAACAGATCGTCCCTGCCAAGTCACCCGATATCCCATAGCAGTATTCGGGTGATTCAAAGAACCAGTCCTAATCTCAATATCGTCCAGCATCATCGTCTGGTTGTGATTGAGTTCGTAGAAATTCAAATCTGCCTGCAAACCCATCAGTGGCACCGGCGAATTCGAGTGGAGCACCCGTTCTACGAAGTGCCTTTTCATGCAATCTCCATCCGGCGGAGTCGCCCCGTAAATATCAAAGCTATTGCCGCGGATGAAAGCTGGGGCGAACAGCGGGAAACCTTGAATGTGATCCCAGTGATAGTGAGTAAAAAACATATAAGCTTGTACGGGCATTTCTTGCAGCAACTGGTCTCCCAGCATCCGCAAGCCTGTTCCGCCGTCAAAAATCAAGCGTTTGCCAGCGACTCGCATTTCCAAACAAGAAGTATTGCCGCCGTAGCGAACAGTTTCCTGTCCGGGTGTCGGAACACTGCCCCGCACGCCCCAGAACTGTACTACAAAATCATCTATACCTTTTATTGATTCGGAGGGTTGAGGGCAATCAACGGGAGTTGCCGCTACAGAGGACAAGCTGATTTCCATTTTAAAATTCAGGCTTTAAGGTTCCACATTGTCCGTGATGGCGCAGCAGATGGTCGCACAACACTAAAGCTACCATCGCTTCCACCATTGGCACAGCTCTTGGCAAAACGCAAGGGTCGTGCCGTCCCTTGGCAGCCAGCAGCGTTTCTTCGCCTTCTCGGGTAACGGTGCGCTGCTGCTGGCGAATGGTCGCAGTCGGCTTGAATGCCGCCCGCAAAATGATATTTTCGCCGTTAGCAATCCCACCCTGAATTCCGCCAGAGCGATTCGTCACTGTACGAATTACACCCTTATCATCAGTATAGTATTCATCATTATGTTCGCTGCCCTTGAGCAGAGTCCCGGCAAACCCGGAACCAATTTCAAAGCCTTTGCTGGCGGGCAAAGACATGATGGCTTTGGCCAAGTCGGCTTCGAGTTTGTCGAATACGGGCATTCCCAGCCCTTTGGGTACATTGCGGGCGACGCATTCGACTACACCGCCGATCGAATCTCCACTGTCGCGAACTTTTTCGATCAGTTCAATCATTCTTTCGGCACATTCGGCATCTGGACAGCGGACGATGTTGCTTTCTACTTGCTCTAAGGTAACAGTGTCCGGGTCGGCGACACATTCTAAGTCTTTGATGCGTTTGACGTAGCCGACTATTTCGACTCCTGCTGCTTGTTTGAGAATTTTTTTAGCGATCGCCCCTGCTGCTACTCTACCAATTGTCTCTCTCGCCGAACTTCGACCTCCGCCTTGCCAGTTACGAATTCCGTACTTGGCATCGTAGGTAGCGTCAGCGTGGGAAGGGCGGTAAGTTGTCGCCATTTCGCCGTAATCTTGGGGCCGAGTGTCTTGATTGCGGACTAAAATTGCGATCGGCGTTCCCAAAGTTTTGCCTTCAAACACCCCCGACAGAATTTCGCAGGTATCTGCTTCTTTGCGAGGTGTGGTAATTTTGCTTTGGCCAGGGCGGCGGCGATCGAGTTCGGCTTGAATTTCCGATGCGTCGATCGACACTAGGGGCGGGCAACCGTCAATTACTACTCCCACACCGCCGCCGTGAGATTCCCCAAATGTCGAGATCCGAAATAAATGCCCAAAGGTATTGCCCATTATGCTTTGCCCTGAAACTTGATAATTTTTAGCTTAAATGGAATAGAGATTTACTGTATTTCTGAAAAATATACCATTGACGAGTAGGCGACAGGCGATCGCCTCACAGCATCACTCCCTTCCCACCCCTAGAAGAATATCTACCAGGGAGAGAGGGAGAGACCGAGAATAGGAGATATCTGGAAACACACTTAAATTCATCCGTGTAGCCGTGTCCGAATCCGTGTTGTGGCTTCCTTCTTCTTTAGTCTTCGTGTTCTTCAAAAGGATCTCTCAATTCCTTAGCGGGAGGGCCGAAAGCCGTGTAGATCGAGAAACCGGTGATGGCCACCAGACACACACCGAGAGAAATGCCGAGAACTGCTGCGGGTTCCATATTTTTGATCGATTATGAGTGCTCCACTCTATAATATTACAAAAAATAACAATCCGTCTGAAAGTCTAGTGATTTTAGGCGCTGTACGGTATGGCAGTCAACCCCCACTCCCCGTTTTCCGAGTCCCCCTGCAGCATTTCTGAGAAATTGCGATCGCAATTAGCGGTAGAAATATGTCAAACTTTTCTGTAGAGATTCATTGCAGGTGACTTATGGCACAACGGACTTGGTTAGGAGATATACTCAAACCCCTTAACTCGGAATACGGCAAGGTAGCCCCCGGCTGGGGAACCACGCTGTTGATGAGCGTTTTCATTGGACTGTTTTTCGTGTTCTTGTTGATTATTTTGCAAATCTACAACTCTTCTCTGATTCTGGAGAGTGTGGATATGGATTGGTCGAGCCTAGGCCGCTAAAAATTGATCACAAAACAGTAAGGCTAAAAGTAAAAGCTTAGGGTTTAGGAGAAAGGGTAAAAGCTAAGTTTTCCCGTTTTTCCTTACCCTTTTCGATTACTTTTGCCATAAATAAACAAGAAGTAACTAAACAAATTGCTGGAGAAAAAACATGAATATTTTTGGCATTGGTTTGCCCGAAATGGCCGTTATTTTTACGATCGCCCTATTGGTATTTGGTCCGAAAAAATTACCTGAAATCGGTCGGAGTATGGGGAAGGCAATTCGGGGCTTTCAAGATGCTTCGCGGGATTTTGAGTCGGAGTTCACGCGGGAAGCCAAGCAGTTAGAAGAAGCAGTAGCAACTAGCAGCAAACCGGAAACAGAAAAACTCACGGCGGCTACTCCCAAGGAAGATAGCACAGATAGTTAAATGAACAACACTCAGAAGTCGGAAACACCAGCGGAGTTAGTAATTCCCCAGCTAATAGTTGGGTTGGGAAATCCCGAACCTAAATACGATCGCACCCGACACAACATAGGCTTTAATGCTGTCGATGCCTTGGCTAAATCTTGGCAGATTTCCCTGTCGGAAAATCGCAAATTTCAAGGCATATTTGGCGAGGGAAACCGGCCGCAGGGACAGAAAATCCGCTTGCTGAAACCGCTTACTTACATGAATCTGTCGGGTCAAGCGATTCGGGCGGCGACGGATTGGTACAAAATACCTGCGGAGTCGGTATTAATAGTATACGACGATATGGATTTGCCGATCGGGAAATTGAGAATGCGGCTTGCCGGTTCGGCCGGCGGACACAACGGCATGAAATCGACAATTTCTCATTTGGGTACAGACAAATTTCCCCGCTTGCGGATTGGCATCGGCAAACCTCAAAACGATGCTGCTAAAAATGAGAAAGATACGATTTCCTTCGTTTTAGGAAAATTTTCCTCAGAGGAAAGTCAGTTAGTAGAGAAAGTGCTTAAACTGGTTGTAGAAGCTGTGGAACTGAGTCTGCACCAAGGAGTAGAAAAAGCCATGAGCCTTTACAATAGTCGCACAATTGCAGAAACAAACGCGGAAACAAAAAGGTGAGTTCGAGACGTTTGCCTGAAACAACTGCATATGTCCGGGTTACTGGCCAATCTTGGCAAAAAGGCACGATTGAGGGTGAAGTGACTGCCGGCAATTTTGAGTGGCAGTTTCAGTGGCGTTTTACGTCAGAAAAAACACTGATACTTGAGCCTTCTCAGGGTAGGGCATTGATTCAGGAACCGCTGCACCGTTTCCTGGAAAAATGGGATTATCAATTAGAACCTGGTGGGGATTATTCGTTTACGGTTCGGGCTCAGTTTTAATATTCATATTTATTTGGGAATAACTCTTGACATTTTATGCTAAATCTGGCATAATAGAATTGTAAGCACAAACAACAAACAACAGGAAGTCGTTCATGATCAAAAAACTATTGAGAAAATACTGTAAAAATGACACAAATATTTGTCAAAGCGATTGTATGGATCGGAAGTTCTCTGAACGATCTTAAACAATTTCCTGAAGATGTACATGACATCATGGGCTATGCTCTGTATCTAGCACAAACAGGAGGAAAACACCAATCTGCTAAACCTCTCAAAGGGTTTGGAGGTGCAAAAGTTTTAGAAATTACCGATGACTATGATGGGGATACCTATCGAGCAGTTTACACGGTAAAGTTTGCAGATACAGTGTATGTTTTGCACGCTTTCCAGAAAAAGTCTAAAAAAGGAATTGCTACACCGCAACAAGATATTAAGTTAATCGAAGAAAGGCTAAAACGAGCTCAAGAACATTACGAAGAGTTCAAGAGTAAGTAAGAATGGAATTAGTAGTGATAAGATGTGCTTATATTTCTAAAGAAACTGGAAATAGACGGCTTCTTATCACTACTTTTTCAGGAATAACTAAGACCTGCTAAAAAAGGGGAAAATCATGAGTAAGGAGATGGATATTCAAGTTAGTAGTGGCAATATATTTGCTGATTTGGGTATGCCTAATTCTGATGAAATGCTGATGAAGGCTGAATTGGTACGCCAGATAACTGAAATCGTTCGTCAAAGGAAACTGAATCAACTTCAAGCAGCAGAAGTATTAGGAATTGACCAGCCAAAGGTGTCAGCGTTGATGAGAGGAAAGCTGACAGGTTTTTCCACAGAAAGGTTGTTTCGATTTTTAAATGCGTTAGGGTGCGATGTGCAAATTGTGGTGAAGCAAAAGCTCGAATCGCCCGCGGTCGCAAGAATTAGTGTTGTTAGCATCTGAGTATCTGAATAGTCACTTTTTTGTATGATTCACCTTCTTTGCATTCACTTTGATAAATCGGCGGTTTGTGAGCAAATCAGGTGGCGTCGCTTCTCGGTAAGCCCCGCAATAATACATTGTCAAAACAGCTTTGTAAGCCCAGTGATAAGAAGGTACATCGGTAAAAGGAGTGGGCAGGGTTTCAACCTGATTCTGCACGCAAGCAGGGAGAATTTGTTCTGGCGTTGCCTGCATCTGAGTTTTAAAGTCTTGGTAATGGGAAATTGGGAAAAGGTAATGGGGAATGCAAACTTTCTCTAGTAGTATCTCCCGATTCCAGTAATTCTTTAATTAAAGCAGGTGGCGTCGCTTCTCGGTAAGCCCCGCAATAATACATTGTCAAAACAGCTTTGTAAGCCCAGTGATTGGAAGGTACATCGCTAAAAGGATTTGGCAGGGTTTCAGCCTGATTCTGCACGCAAGCATTGAGAATTTGTTCTCGCGCTGGCTGCACTTGAACTAAAGAGTTATTTTGCTTTATTTGTGCAGGATTTTGCGCCTGTGCGGGAGATGAACAACAGGCACTAACTAGCAGTATAATTGTGGAAACGATTCTGAGTTTAAGCATCTAATTTCTTCTTGTGCGACAATATATCCTAACTTCCACTGCATTCCCTGAAAACTATGCTGGGTCGTACCCTCCGCCATCGTTATCAAATTATCAAATTCTTGGGGAAAGGCGGTTTTGGCCACACCTACCTTGCAAAAGATTTAGACTTACCCGGACATCCGCAGTGCGTTGTCAAACATCTTAAACCAAAAGATCCCAATCCCGACCATTTACTAATTGCCAAAGGCTTATTCGACAAAGAAGCCGAAACGCTGCATAAATTGGGTAAGCTACACGACCAAATCCCCAGCCTTTCCGCCCACTTTGAGGAAAATGGCGAATTTTATTTGGTGCAAGATTTTATCGAAGGACATGACCTTACCAAAGAACTGATTCTCGGTAAAAAATCAAGCGAATCCCATACTATTAAATTATTGCACGATATCTTAGAAGTTTTAGCCATTGTTCATCAGCAAAATGTGATTCATCGCGACTTGAAACCTGCTAATTTAATGCGCCGCGATGATGGTAAAATTATCTTGATTGATTTCGGGGCGGTCAAAGAAATTGGCACGATGGTTGTTAATGCTCAAGGACAAACTAGCTTCACCGTTGGCATTGGTACTTCGGGTTATATGCCCAGCGAACAAGCGAACGGCAAACCTAAACTGTGTAGCGATATTTATGCAGTGGGGATGATTGGGATTCAAGCATTGACTGGTCAACCTCCTGATACCTTACCAGAAGATCCGCAGACAGGAGAAGTTATTTGGCGAAATCGGGCGCAACTTAGCAATAACTTAGGGAATATTTTAGATAAAATGGTGCGCGACCATTTCAGTCAGCGCTATCAAAATGCAGGGGAAGCATTACAAGCAATTTTATCTTTGTCGCGGCCTTCCCCGCCACCACCACCGCCACCACCGCCACCGACACCAACGGTGTATCAAAGTTTGGGGAACAAATCGCCTCAACCTGTAAAAGTATTGTCAAATTCCCTAAAAACAGTTCAATTTGAAACGGTGACAGTGAATTCAAAGGGGCAAATCATCAAGCGCAGCCAAAGTCAAGCACAGGTTTTTACAGAAACTATCGCCAATGGCGTTACTTTAGAAATGGTTTCTATCCCCAAAGGCAACTTCAAAATGGGTGCACCTGCAAGTGAAGCAGAAAGCGATGACTATGAAAGACCTCAACATCAGGTGACAATCAAACCGTTTCTGATGGGGAAATACCCGATTACTCAAGCACAGTGGGCAGCAGTAGCTAATCTGCCCAAAATTCAGTATGACCTTAATCCTGACCCTTCTCGCTTCAAGGGTAAAAACCTGCCTGTAGAAAAGGTTTCTTGGAATGATGCTGTTGAATTTTGTGCCAGATTATCTCAGAAGACGGGTAGAACCTATCGCCTTCCTAGTGAGGCGGAGTGGGAATATGCTTGTCGGGCTGGGACAACTACTCCATTTCATTTTGGGGACACAGTTACCCCGGATTTAGTTAATTATGACGGGAATTCTTCCTACGGTTCTGCACCGAAGGGAATCTATCGTGAAAAAACAACTGTTGTGGGTAGTTTTCCACCCAATAGCTTTGGACTTTATGATATGCACGGGAATGTCTGGGAATGGTGTCAAGATATTTACCACGATAATTATAACGGTGCGCCGACTGATGGAAGTGCCTGGGAAAGTGGTGGAGATAGTAATTACCTGGTGCTGCGTGGTGGTTCCTGGGACAACCATGCGGTCTATTGCCGTTGTGCCCTTCGTTACTTCAACTCGGCGGACAGCAGGTGGTGGCGCGGGGGTTTTCGCGTTGCGGTTGCGTCGGTTTCTTCCTCGTCCTAGTTTTCCCCGCGAGGACTCTTCTTTGCTATTTTGCCCTTTTGCCCTTTACTCTTTTGTCTTTTTCACTTTTTTGGTCGCCTCTGGTGACTCGATTTTTTTTTGCACTCGTGGATGCACTCCCGACAAAGAAACCGGGTTTTTTACTTAATCTGTGGAGTACAGCGAAGGATATCCTCAAAAAACCCGGTTTCTGGCCACCTGTGCGTAAGTTCTGTTTGGGAAAATCACTGTCATTGTGTCAATGCTTTCTGTATAGACAAGTCTGCTGAAATAGTCTGGTTTATTTACGGAGGAGTTGGTGCTGATTTAGGATGGGTTCCAGCGTAGTAAACTAATTTTTTTTGTCAGATTCACGGCACAACAGATTATAATTAGAAATATTGATTTTTCTCACGAATAGTCGCATAGGAGATTTACAAAATGAATAACCTATTAGAAGAAACTTTTGCCACCATCTCTCAACTACCCGAAGCCGAACAAAATGCCATAGCATCCTTAATTTTAGACAAGATATCAGCACCAAGAGTCGCGCCTTTCCTCATTTCCAAATCAGACATCGAAACCCTAGAAAAATCATACATTTTCCGAGACAAAACAGAAGTCATTGACTTTATTAACAAATATCCGTTTTTACTTCCCGTTTTGCTAGAAGCACCCGTCCAGATTAGCAATTATTTTCCCGAACAAAAACTATTACTTCAAGTCATCAATGACACCGAAATTCCTAACTATGTTCATCTGGTTCTCTCAATCATCTTGACAGACCTCGATCCCGATGAAGCAATGGATAGAGAAGATGAATTGCGTAAAAATTGGTCTAGGGGATTATCCCATGAAATTCGGGAGCATTTTTATACGATTTTGGAATATACTGATGAGTTTTGATTGGTCGCAATACCTAAATTTAGCAAAAGAACTTGCTGGTCAAGCAACTATTCCTGCTGAACAGGAGGCGCGATTGAGGGATGCTATCAGTCGTTCCTATTATGCTGCTTTTATCTTAGCGCGGAACTATTTGCGAGATAAACAAGGTCATTCCCTGCCAAAAACTAGCGATATTCACCGCTATGTTTGGCAAGAATTTGATATTAATCCTGACTCAAGATATCAATTAATCGCCGATAATTTAGCAGTGCTGCGCCGATATCGAAATCAAGCAGACTATGACGATAATTTTCCCTTATTATCTGCGATTGCTACTATTGCGATCAAGCGTTCTCAAGAAATAATTTATAACCTAAATAATCTCTAAATATCAATTTAATCTGATAATGCCTTTGCTAAAACAGCATTAGTTGTAGGGTGTGTCGCCTGCGATAAATTCCTAACTAAATACCAACAATCTCATAGCGACGCACCTGATGGATATATTACAAACCTTTGGAATGTTCAGACATTTTTCGCATTCCCACAGCCAAGACACTCAAAAACAACAGCCCGATCGCCCCAGCTAGCGGATTGCCGTTAACTCCTGTCACCCACTGGGGAACAGATGCCGAATATCGCACTAACTGCCCGATGTTAATTATGTAATATCCCCAGACTAAACCTGCATGAAGCCCGATCGACAAACCGAGGCGATTTTGGCGCGATCTTTTTCCCCAAACCAGAATCAAACCCAGCAGCAACAACCCCGGAAACTGCGGCCAACTCCCCAGCATAGCCGCCACAGGTTTGATAAAATGAGATAGGGCAAACACCAGGCTATTCACCCACAGAGATATTCTATAATTGTAATCCCGCTGCAACTCGTCCAGCAACCAACCACGGAATACCAACTCCTCCGCAAAACCGACTCCAAGGGCGCTTAACAGCCCTTCTGCGATGATTCTCGGCAAATTATCAGAATTTTGCCACGCGACTAAGCCGAACAGCCCTTGCACCGCAAATAAGCTGAAAGTGAGCAAAAGCCCGCTCGCCAATCCGATTAAAAGCTCAAAACCGTTTTTTCGCGTATTGATTAAACCGTAACTTTTGAGTAATTGGGTTTGTCCGTAAACCTGTTTCCCCCAGCGCGGCACTAGGAACAGAAACTCAGTAAACAACAATCCCATTGTCAGAATAGTTGCTAGGTTACTATCTTTAACTAAGAGATAAATTGGTGCTGCTAGCGGCAGCCAAATTGCTAGCAAGATTAATAGGAAAATTATTACACGTAAAGGAAATGGATAACTGGCTATTATTTGGAGGCGGTTAATCATTGTTGTAAATTAAACAGGTTTTACATGAGATATGTAGGGAGACAGCAATGCTGTGTCCCTACCCAGATTCTAAACGCACCATTGCCGTACTCCTAATGTACAAAGCAGACGGAAAAAGCTAGAATGGCATGGTATGGGTTGAAACTTTAAGTAAAGCAAAGCTATAACCTCAGGTAACAATGACTGAAGCCTCCGATTTTTCAAATGTCGATCGCGAATTAGATGACACAATTTTAAGCTTCGCAGACATTCAGGCAGAACTCAACCTGCGCCACGCTAAAGATGCTCTGCGAGATATAGTAGAAAATCTCGACTTGACAGTTCAAGAGCGAACTGGACTAGAACCGGAAATTGGCGGGTTGGAGAAAATGCTCGACAAGCTAGAGCGCGCTTGCGTGCAAATAGCTGTGTTTGGGATGGTGGGAAGGGGAAAATCTTCGGTTTTGAACGCGCTGCTAGGTCAAAATGTGTTTGAAACTGGCCCGACTCACGGGGTGACTCGCACCACGACTATCGGCCAGTGGGATGTCGGAGAGGGAATTGATGAGAATTTGCCCGATGGCTTACGCCCCGCTACGCTACGACTTTCGCCAGTTATTTACCGTTTGTCGCAAGTAGAATTAATCGACACTCCAGGAATAGATGAAGTTGACGGCGAAACTCGCGAACTTTTAGCCCGCCGCGTTGCTAAACAAGCAGATTTGATTTTGTTTGTAGTTGCTGGCGACATTACAAAGGTGGAATACGCAGCACTTTCGCAGTTGCGGGAAGCCGGAAAACCGATGTTATTAGTGTTTAATAAAATTGACCAGTATCCTGATGCAGACAGGCTGGCAATTTATCATAAAATTCGAGACGATCGCGTGAGAGAATTGTTGTCTCCCGATGAAATTGTGATGGCGGCGGCTTCGCCTTTGACGGCGAGGGCGGTGCGCCGTCCCGACGGAAGTATGGGCGTGCAAATGACTCGCAGTTTGCCACAAGTGCAAGATTTAAAATTAAAGATTTTGGAGATTTTAGACCGAGAAGGCAAATCTTTGGTCGCGCTGAATACGATGCTCTGTGCGGGGGATATTAACGAGCAGTTGGTGCAGCGAAAAATGGAGATTCGAGATAACGCGGCTAATCGAATTATCTGGAATGCGGTAATGACTAAAGCTGTGGCGATCGCACTTAATCCAATTACTGTAGTTGATATTCTTAGCGGTGCGGTAATTGATGTGGTGATGATCTTAACTTTATCTAAAGTTTACGGCATTGCGATGACGGAAGCGGGCGCGGTGGAATTGCTGCAAAAGATTGCGATTAGTATGGGGGGAATTACTGCGGGGGAATTGTTGGCTAATTTTGGTTTGAGTTCTTTGAAAGGATTGTTGGGTTTGGCGACGCCGGCGACGGGGGGTTTGGCTTTAGGGCCTTATTTGTCTGTGGCGGTAACGCAAGCTGCGATCGCGGGCGTTTCTTCCTACGGTATCGGTCAAGTTACTAAGGCTTATTTGGCTAATGGTGCTTCTTGGGGAGATGATGGACCAAAGGCTGTGGTGAGCAAGATTTTGTCTTCTTTGGATGAGGATTCTATTTTAAATCGGATTAAGGAGGAGTTGCGGGCTAAGTTGGATTTGGGAAGTGTGGAAAAACAGAAATTTCAGTGAGAAGCAGCAAAAAAAAAGAAGGCACGAGACGGATTTTGACACGGATACACGGATTAATTATCGACCGTGAGTAGTTATTTGTTATTTATTATTTGTGAGGAACTACCGATGCCCGATGCCCGATGCCCGATGCCCAATTCCTAATATTATGTTATTAACTATCTCTACAACCCGCGTCCCTGCTACAGATTTGGGTTATTTGCTGCACAAACATCCCGATCGCTATCAATGCTTTCCGATGACTTTCGGGCAAGCCAGCGTGTTTTATCCAGAGGCAAATGCAGAAAGGTGTACGGCGGCTTTACTGTTAGATGTCGATCCGGTTGGTTTGGTGCGGGGCAAGTCGAAATCGGGCGATCGCCCTCTCGAACAATACGTGAACGATCGCCCCTACGTTGCCTCTTCGTTTCTGTCTGTCGCCCTCGCCAAAGTCTTTAGTACAGCTCTATCCGGTCGCTGCAAAGACCGCCCAGAACTCGCAGAAACAGCTATTCCTTTGACAGTTAATCTAGCGGTTTTGCCCTGTCGCGGTGGCGAGAAGTTCCTGCGGCAAATGTTTGAGCCGCTTGGCTATCAAGTCGCAGCAAAACCCCTGATTCTTGACGAGCAATTTCCCGAGTGGGGCGCGAGTCCTTACTTTTCTGTGGAACTGCAAAATACAGTTCGTTTGGCGGATTTGTTAAGCCATCTTTACGTGCTAATTCCCGTGTTGGATGACGACAAACATTATTGGGTGGGCGATGATGAAATCGAGAAGTTATTGCATCACGGCGAAGGTTGGTTGAACGCGCATCCCGCCCGCGAACAAATTGCCAACCGCTATCTGAAACGCCAGCGCCGTCTGACGCGAATTGCTGTGGCACAGTTAGCAGAAGAAGATAATATAGACCCTGAGGAACTCGAAGTTTCTCATCAGCAAGAAGAGGAAGTTTTAGAACAGCGAATTAGCTTGAATCAAGAGCGTTTGGAAGCTGTGACGGAGGTTTTAAAGCAAAGTGGTGCTAAGCGAGTGGTAGATTTGGGCTGCGGTGAGGGAAAACTGCTGAAATTGCTTTTGAAAGAAAGCTCGATCGAACAAATTACAGGCGTCGATGTGTCCTTTCGTGCATTGTCCATTGCCAGGGAACGTTTGCAGATAGATCGATTGTCTCCCGCACAGCAATCTCGGATTCAACTAATTCAAAGTTCGCTGATTTATCGGGACAGCCGCTTGACTGGTTTTGATGCGGCGGCGGTAATTGAAGTGATTGAACATCTGGATTTAGAACGGTTAGCTGCTTTTGAGCGGGTTTTGTTTGAATTTATCCGACCCAAAAGTGCGATCGTCACAACTCCAAATATTGAATATAATGTTCGGTTTGAAAACTTGCCTGCGGGCAAATTTCGCCACCGAGATCACCGCTTTGAGTGGACAAGGGCCGAATTTCAAACTTGGGCGAATGGGGTTGCCGAACGGTTTGGCTGTGGGGTTGAGTTTCGTTGTGTGGGAACTGAAGATTTAGAAGTAGGTTCGCCTACGCAAATGGCAATATTCGCCGCTTGAAAATAATCCCGACAGTCTGTTTGTGCTTACAATATAGTTAAACTTGGAAAAATGCAGGCTTCAGCTATGAGTAAATCTATTCAAACCCAGATCGTTGAAATTGACAATTCTCAGGGCATTCACATTCCCAAATCTTTGTTAGAGCAAATTGGTATTAGCGAAGCAGTAGAAATCGAAGTTCACGGCGATCGGATCGTCATTCGTGCAGCCCAAAAACCGGGTGCCGATTGGTACGTCATTGGTTCAGCCCAAAAACCGCCTGCCGGTTGGATCGTCATTGGTGCAGCCCCAAAACCGCGTGCCGGCTGGGAGGAAGCGTTCGCAAAAATGGCAGAGCAACATGATGATGTCCTTCTTGATGATGTCACCACTACGGAGTGGGAGGAGCTTGAGTGGCAATGGTAGTCAAACGTTTTGATGTTTTTCGAGTTAACCTTGATCCCACTGTTGGCAGTGAAATTCAGAAACCTAGACCTTGTTTGGTGATTTCACCAGATGAGATGAACAAGCGCATTGCCACTGTCATCATTGCTCCAATGACAACGAAGGGGCGACCATATCCCAGCCGTATAGATTGTCATTTTCAAGGCAAAGATGGGCAAATCGTCCTCGATCAAATTCGGACTGTTGACAAAAATCGATTAGTTAAATATCTCGGTCAAATCAGCGCTGACGAACAAAAAGCAGTTTTAGATAGTTTGGTAGAGATGTTTGCTGAATAAGAATATTAAATCAAAATTACGCTTCCAGAACTATCCCTAGTCGTTCTCATCGGTGCATAACTGGTTCCCAGGATATTCCTGGGAACCGATGTCCAGAGGCTCTGCCTCGCGAGGTTCGATGAGAATTCGAGGCAGAGCCTCTGGATCTGCGTTACCAGGAATATCCTGGGAACGAGTAACGAGTAAACGAGTAAAAAATCTATGTTATTAAACAATGAAAATTACGCTTCCAGAACTATCTTTAGTCGTTCTCATCGGTGCATCCGGTTCCGGCAAATCCACCTTTGCGCGGCAGCATTTCCTACCTACAGAAATCATTTCATCGGATTACTGCCGCGGTCTGGTTTCCGACGACGAAAACAATCAAGCGGCCACCGCTGATGCTTTTGAAGTATTGCATTTAATCGCTGCTAAACGTCTGGCTGCAGGTAAGCTAACTGTGATTGATGCCACCAACGTTCAGCCGGAAAGCCGCAAACCTTTGTTGGAATTAGCCCGAAAATACCATTGCTTTTTGGTTGCTATTGTGCTAGATTTACCAGAAAAATTGTGTGCCGATCGCAATCAACAACGTGCAAACCGCAATTTCGGAAATCATGTAATTCGCCGCCACATTCAGAATTTAAAGCGATCGCTCAAATCTCTAGATAGGGAAGGATTTCGGTACGTTTACGTCCTCCGTTCCCCAGAGGAAATCGACGGGGTGGAAATCGAGAGACAACCTTTGTGGAACAATCGCAAACACGACTGCGGCCCTTTTGACATCATCGGCGACGTTCACGGATGCTGCGACGAATTGGAACAATTGCTGCAACAGTTGGGCTATCAAATTATCGAAAAATCCAGCGAATCCGATTTGGGGAATTTTCCCACCTACGCGCACCCAGAAGGGCGTAAAGCCGTGTTTTTGGGCGATTTGGTCGATCGGGGCCCGCGCATTCTCGACACCCTCAAACTCGTGCGAAACATGGTATTCGCAGAAACAGCTTTGTGCGTGCCTGGAAATCACGACATTAAATTGCTGCGAAAACTCAACGGCAAAAATGTCAAAATCAACCACGGACTCGAACAAACCTTAGCAGAAATTGCCGCTTTACCCGATGAATTGCGCGAATCAGCAGTACGAGAAATTAGCCAATTTTTAGATAGTTTGATTGGGCATTACGTCCTCGATGGCGGAAAATTAGTCGTCGCCCACGCCGGGATGAAAGCTGAATTTCAGGGACGCGCATCGCGCCGCATTCGAGATTTCGCCTTGTACGGAGAAACAACTGGCGAAATCGATGAATTCGGCTTGCCCGTCCGCTACAATTGGGCCGCCGAATATCGAGGTCAGGCAGCGGTTGTTTACGGACACACCCCCGTTCCAGAAACAGAATGGTTGAACAATACTGTTGATATTGACACCGGCTGCGTTTTCGGGGGCAAACTAACAGCTTTGCGGTATCCCGAAAGAGAATTTGTCAGCATTCCTGCTGCTAGAATTTACTGCGAACCTGCCAAACCGATCCTCTTTCAATATAGCCCTACTCCACTTAACAATACAGACATTAATTCACCCGCGATCGATAGCGGTTTGGCGGCAGTGAATATCACCGCACAACAGCAGTTTGATGACGTACTGGACATTAGCGACGTACTCGGAAAACGCATTATTTCAACTCGCCTGCAAAGTAACATTACGATTAAAGAAGAAAATGCGATCGCAGCCCTAGAAGTAATGAGTCGGTTTGCCGCCAATCCCAAATGGCTGATTTATTTACCGCCCACAATGTCTCCCGCTGCTACCTCCAAAGAACCTGGACTTTTAGAACATCCAGCCGAAGCATTTAGCTACTACCAACAGCAGGGCATATCGACAGTTGTGTGCGAAGAAAAGCACATGGGTTCCCGTGCAGTTGCGATCGTGTGCCGCGACGCATCGGCAGCTTTACGCCGCTTTGGCATTCTCAGCGAGAGTATCGGCATTTGCTACACCCGCACGGGACGGCATTTTTTCGATAATTCTACCTTAGAAAGAGAATTTTTAGCGCGGGTAAATGTCGCTCTCACGGCGAGCAATTTTTGGGATAATTTTCAAACCGATTGGGTGTGTTTGGACTGCGAATTAATGCCTTGGTCAGCCAAAGCTCAAGGTTTATTGAAAGAGCAATACGCCGCCGTGGGAACAGCATCTCGTCACGGGTTTGCGGAGGCGATTAAGAACTTAGAACAGGCAAGCCAGCGGGGAGTTGAAATTAATTCTTTGCTGACTAGCTATCAAGAGCGAGCCGAACTAGCCGATCGTTATGTTCGTGCCTATCAGCGCTACTGCTGGCCAGTGAAATCGCTCTTGGACCTCAAATTAGCGCCTTTCCACATCTTGGCAACCGAGGGAACAGTTCACACTGACAAAAATCACTGTTGGCACATGGAACAAATTTCACAAATTTGTAAAGCTGACCCTGAATTTCTGTTAGCTACTGAATACAAAATAGTTGAAATTGCCGATTTTGACAGCAGAGCCGGAGGGATTCAATGGTGGGAAAAAATGACGGCGGCGGGAGGTGAAGGAATGGTTGTTAAACCAATGGATTTTATTGTGAAAAATAGCAAAGGACTCGTACAGCCTGCGGTAAAATGTCGCGGTAAAGAGTATTTGCGGATTATTTATGGTCTGGAATATTCTTTGCCGGAACATTTAGAGAAATTGCGATCGCGCGGACTTTCCGGCAAGCGTTCTTTGGCGTTGCGAGAGTTTGCTCTGGGTGTAGAAGCATTGGAGAGATTTGTTGCGGGTGCTCCATTGAGACAAGTTCACGAGTGCGTTTTCGGAGTTTTAGCGATGGAGAGCGAACCTGTCGATCCGAGGCTGTAATCGGAAGGTAGAAAGCAGCCGAAAATCTCGACTTGACAGTAATCTGGCAGGGGTTTAAACCCCTGCCTCAAAGCTAAATTTGTCTGAAGACAATTTAACAAATTATTAGGATAATAACCAATTACCAATTACCAATTATTACTGTATCTTACTAACTCAGAAGTTATATAATTGGCACAGGTTGGGAGATTGCGGCAAATACAGCACTTCCGGATGTTATGAGGTACAATAGAATCGACTAAAAATAATATACCAATGAAAGCATACTCAGTAG
>NZ_JAUBPR010000095.1:0-25787 GCF_036700845.1 Microcoleus sp. S13_C5 | reverse complement strand
TAATTAATCCGAAACATCTCAAAAACTGGTTTACTAATTGCTGCTACTGTACCTCATAACATCCGGAAGTGCTGTAATTAGCCCGAAAGACGCTCAGGATTTAATTAGGGCCGTAGAAAGCGGTCAAATTGCAATCAAAGAGGCGATTAAAATGGTTGAGGATGTGGTAAAAGCTGCTAAACCATAACTGCCTTCTGACTGCGTAACCTGGGAATGCTAAGTTGTAAGTCTGCGATCGCCCTTACTTAAACCAAGTGCGATCGCCCCCTAGTTTTCTGGAAAATAACGCTCCAAAAATTCCTTAGCCGTAACAATAGGAATCCCCTCATATTCCTGCAACACTAACAAATCCAGATCGCCCGTAACAATTGCATCAGCATCAGCAGCGATCGCAGTTCCTAAAATCATATTGTCATTAGCATCTCGTAACTCAGGCACGTTGATAGTGGAAATCGGATAAATCTCCACTAACTCTCGTGTTTCGCTCATTAAATCATGGAGATTCACTCTCAAAGCCTGAAGTTTAGAAAGAAATTTATCTTGACTCAATGTGCTTTGCAGTTCATCGAGCAACTCTTCAGAAGCACACACAGTAATTAGATAAACTTCTGCTAATTTTAATACTCTATCGGGTCTACCTCCCCACAACCACCCTGAGATAAAAATATTAGTATCCAGTACAACTTTCATGGTTGCGACTCTCTTTCCAAACGTTTCTCGCGACGTACTTCTCGCACAACTTCGCAAATTTCCTCCATTGTCATCGGATTAGGATCGAGGGGTAAAGACTCTCTACGCCGTCGTAGTTCCTCCCAGTCGAAACCTGCTACCTTCTCAAAAACAATACTATCTCCTGTAACTGTAACTGCATATCGATCCCCAGGCTTCAGTTGAGCCTCAATCTCAGCAGGAATTTCTAACTTACCGTCGGGGTTGACAGGAACAGTAATATTTGATTTCAGAATGTATTCTCGCAGGTGTTCAACAACTCTATCTTGCAGAGTTTCCGGCAGAGATTCCATAATCTCGACCAAAGTGGCGATCGCCCTTGATGACATAGCTTTATCCTCCTAGTAAATCAAGTTTTTATTTAGCATATTTGATGAGCTTATTCTCAATTTTAGAGCGATCGCCACCCCAACACCACCAATACCCCCAGACTTGCTACTGTAAAGAGAGTTAGATTTAATCAAAATCAGCGCAAGCAATTATGAGCGGTACTGTTACATCCCCCAACAACCTCAACCAGCAGCGGCCACTCTCCACGGCATCCGCTGACACTTCCAGTTCCCTGCTGGGCGACTTCATCCAAGAAACACTCGCCTTAACCAAGCGCCTGTTTATTCAATTGCAGCGCCGCCCCTCGACGCTAGTTGCAGGCATTATTCAGCCACTGATGTGGTTGGTTTTGTTCGGAGCTCTGTTTGAAAATGCACCCGCCGGCTTGTTCGGCGAAAGCCAGAATTACGGACAATTTCTCGGCGCTGGTGTAATCGTTTTTACTGCATTTGCCGGAGCGCTGAATGCTGGTTTGCCGATTATGTTCGATCGCGAGTTCGGATTTCTCAACCGCTTATTAGTCGCGCCGTTGGCTTCCAGATTTTCGATCGTCCTGGCTTCGGCTATTTTTATCGTCACCCTCAGCTTTATCCAAACCGGCACAATCGTTACAGCGGGAGCGTTTTTGGGCGCCGGATTCCCCGGAATTGCCGGACTGGGGGCGATCGCCCTAATTGTCCTACTATTAGTTTTGGGCGTCACCGGCTTGAGTCTGGGTTTAGCCTTCGCTCTCCCCGGCCACGTAGAATTAATTGCGGTAATTTTTGTTACTAACCTGCCGCTGTTATTTGCCAGCACAGCCCTCGCGCCGCTGTCATTTATGCCAGAGTGGCTGCAAGTTGTGGTGACTCTCAATCCTCTGAGTTATGCGATCGAACCCATCCGCTACCTGTACCTGCACAGCGATTGGTCGCTAGCCAGTGTGGTGATGCAGGCTCCTTGGGGTAATGTTACCTTTGGAGGAGCCCTATTAGTGCTGCTGGCGTTTGATTTGGTGGCGCTGCTGAGCATTCAACCGCTGCTGAGACGCAGGTTTGCTTAGTTAGGGCGATCGTGGCAAATCTGCGGGCGATCGTTTAACCTGCACCATCAATTGTAGGGACACTCCCAGAGCCCATTGGTGTCAACTTAACGTCAAACCCAGTCACAGAATGGTGTTGGATTATTAAGCCTAGATCCCCCCTAGCCCCCAAAGGGGGGAACCGGAAATGGATCAAAGTCCCCCTTCTTAAGGGGGATTTAGGGGGATCTGGACTCAGGTAAAAACGAGATTTATCAAGGCTTTCAGGCGATTGTTCACACCAATCGGCATGGCCGTATCCTTAGCCGCAGCGAAGTAATATAATATTTAGTCGCAAGTCAGAATATTGTTTAGATAGAATTGTTTTTTTGAAGATTCAACTAATAAATTATGAACACCAAAACTTCCAAATCCGGCAAATTGATGATGGGGATTGCTGCAAGCGCGATCGCATCCTGTGCTCTGTTCTCCCCTCAAGCAAGCTTCGCTCAAGCCAGCGGTTTAAATAATGCCCAACCGCTGCAAGACTTTCAAACTCAAGACAATACCGACCCATTTTCCGGCCGCAGCAGCGGAAGCGCAATATTTGATTTAATTCACAGATCCCAATTGGGAGGCGGCCGCAGCATGGAAGAATTTAATAGCGAACAGCGCCAAAATTTGAACGATGCGGCAGCAGAATTTCGCAACAAACAGCGCCAACTACTGGAAAAGCAAGCTGTACCTTCTGAAGGGGCGATCGCACCAGCAGAAATTACCGCCCCCGTCCCTTAAATTTACAACTGCTGTTTGCTCATTTCTCAGTCCGCGTGAGCGAAGCCAGCGCTTAGGCGGACTTCGTTTGTGTAGCAGCGATTTCAAGATCCGAATCTTATCTAAAAACCATCGCCCTTAATCCCGTTCCAACCACGCCCGCATCTTACCCGGATTAAGCAAACCGTAAGGATCGACCAACTCTTTAAACTGCAACTGTTCCAAATTAATACTTTTCATCCCTCCATCTTCCAATATATAAGTGTGAGGATTAGCAATCATTGCGCCTTGCTCTTCGTGATAGCGAATAATTTCATTGAGCCGTGATTCCGTAGTGTAGCGAACTATTTGCAAAGCCGCAGCGATCGCCCTGCCATTTATCCGCAAAAACTCCAAGTGCATCAACACCTCATCCCCATAATAATTGTACAGTTCCTCAATCAATTTCAAACCTTTATCTGGAGGAAAAATCGTCTGCAAATAAGTCAGAGAGGGGTCAGCGCTGCGAGCGTGCAGAGTTGTATGATTCCAAGTAAATTCAGCAATGGCTGCACCTTTGCTCGCTGCTTGCGCGTTTTTTTGATAGCAAATTGTGCCGCCATATTCGCGCACCAAATCTTGCAGCGGTTCCAGACAAGATTCAGCTACCATTAACAAAGCGCAGTGCTTACCTTCAGGAATCTCCTCGCGGAAAGCAGCAAAATAAGCAGGAATCGGCCAAGCACAAACACAAATTAGTTTTTTGATAATTCCGTCAGCATCGCCCAAAGCTTGACCGAAGTTTGCCGATGTCATAAAATCGTCAAAAGCAACGATAATTTCCGCCCAAGCATAAGCAGGGGCGAGGGGAATTTCTAACTCAGTAATAATCCCATTTGTGCCGTAAGCGTGATTGACTTTTTGCACTTCATCGCCCCGCAATTCGATGACGCGGGGATCGTCTTCCATTGTAACGACTCGAACGGCATGAAGATTTCCCCGATCGCACAATTGCCCGTAAGTTATCGAACCAATTCCCCCGCTACCGCCGCCGATAAATCCCCCAATCGTTGCGGTGCGATAGGTTGAGGGAACCATCCGCAATTCCCAACCAGTTTCTCGCGCTTGTTTGTCGAAAACCGACATTTTTACCCCCGGTTCTACGCAAGCTAAACCCGGTTTTATCCAGCGGATACTGTTCATTTTGCTGGTATCTAAAATGACGCCGCCCTTGAGGGGAATGCACTGGCCGTAATTGCCCGTTCCTGCACCTCTGATAGTTAGCGGAATTTTGGATTTGACGCAGGCTGCTGCAATCCTCAAAACTTCGGCTTCGCTGGCGGGACGAACTACTAAATCTCCTGTTTTATCACTTAACAGAGGTTGCAAAACTGGACTGAAGTGATAATAGTCTTGAGATAGCTTGACAACTTGCGCGCGATCGCTAATTATTTCGATTCCCGATAGTTCCGAAGAAAAAGCATCCCAGTCAATACTTTGAATCGCATTTGCAGTCATTTTGTTTTCTGAATCCTGACAGGATTATATATTTTTTCAAGCATAACTTAGTAACCTAAAATAGTAACTGCAATCTTTCTGTAAGCAGTAAGGTGCTGAGGTTTCAGCCTACATAGCTGGACTGCTTTTTTCAATTAACAAATCCCCCAAAGACTGCCATACCGTAGTATTTCCAAGGAACTGCAACCGTATCAAATCCAGATGAGGCCAGCATTTCCAACTGTGCCGAAAGTGTAGCTAGGCGATCGGGATTAGAATACCCGTAAGAGACACTTGTTCCCACATTGGCACGAATTTGTGCTAAGGTTTCCCCCTGATTTAGCGCCCAATCTTCTCGGGCTGCTTGATAAATATCTTTCATTGCTGCTGATTCTGCTAAAAGAGGATCAGCATTCCAAAAACAGCCACCAGCATTTAAACTTTCGCGAATGCGTTGAAACAATTTCAACTTCATCTCATCCTCAAGATGGTGAATTGCCAGAGATGAAATGCAAGCATTGAATTTATCGCCCAAGCCTGAGAAATTCGGATTGTTCGCCCATTCTCCAAAATCCGTTTCTATTCCAGTCCACCGGGCTGCGTATCCTGCCGACTCTATTTTGGCGCGGGCAAAATCAAGCATTCGCGGCGAGTAATCGACAGCAACTATTTCCGCAGACGGGTAGCGTTTGAGAACTTTTAAAGTGAGTTCACCCGTACCGCAGCCGAGTTCTAAAATGCGGTGGTGTGTGTTAGCAATGCAGCCTGCTAATACATCCAGCATTTCGTCATATTTAGGTAAAAGTCGCCGAATGCCGATATCAAAATCAGCAGTATTGACAAAAACTTCTCCCGGAAAAATTTCCTTGTTAGTAGGTGAGACAGTAGAGTCAGAATTCACGATCGCCAACCATAGACTACAATTGCTATCCTAACCGAGATAAAGCAAAAAGTGCGTGAAGTAGGGACAGGGCACTGCGGTGTCCTTAACTGAGCATCTGTACTTCACTCAACAGAAAATCCCTATAAAGTTATGGGTATTCTTACGGATAAGCGAAACACTCGCGGTAAACAATAATTAACCCTCCGTTGCACTCAGAGAGTCTTGCTTTACCCCGGACGCCAGCAAAACAGTCTGAGAAAGCAGTGTTATGTTAGTAGTGCATAAATTACCATCGAGATTAAACCTCACACTTGAGGATACCATGCGCCAGTTGATTTCTCCAATTCGGGCTGCCATCAGCCAATTAATTTACAAGCGAATTCTGCTTGCGCTGACAATTTTATTTTGTGTAGGTGTAGGAGTAGCGATGGCAAATATGTCTCGTCTTTCCTCTACCCTAATCGAATCGCAAGCCCTCCAAAATGCCACCCTCTATGCCCAAGCTGTTAAAGAAGCCCGCACCCTTTACAGTTCCGATGTTGTTAGTCCTCTAAACACCGCTAAAGCAATTAACTTTACCCATGACTACAACCCGACAAAAGTAACAGTTCCCGTACCAGCCAGTTTCTTAATAGAACTAGGCAACCATATCACAAAAAAAAATCCCGAAGTATCACTTCGTCTCTACAGCAACTACCCGTTTCCCTGGCGACGAAAAGAAGGCGGAGTCCGAGACGATTTTGAACGGCAAGCTATTACGTATTTGACGCAAAATCCGACACAAAAGTTTTTCCGCATAGATGATTCTCGCGGCAAACCAGCCTTTCGGTATGCCGAGGCAGATATTCTAAGTTCTAGCTGCGTTAACTGTCACAATACTCACCCTGACAGTCCTAAAACTGATTGGAAAGTGGGAGATGTGCGGGGGATATTAGAAATTACTCAACCTCTCGCTACCATCACTCAACATACTAAAAGTGAACTTAACAACCTGTTTTTACTGTTAGTAGGACTTTCAATTTTAGGCATCACAGGCTTAACTGTATCTATCAGCAGGTTGCGCCAAAATGCTAAACAATTAGAACAGCGTGTCAGGGAACGCACAGCACAATTGGAAGAAACTAATGTAGAATTGCTGAAAGAACAGGAAAAGAGCGATCGCCTGCTGCTCAATATTTTACCCCAATCCATTGCTACCAAGTTAAAAGACGGTCAAAGCAGTATTGCTGACGGCTTCGCAGAAGTCACGATTTTGTTTGCAGATATCGTAGGCTTTACCGTGCTTTCAGCACAAATATCTCCCGAAGAACTGCTCAAGTTTCTAAACGAAATTTTTTCAGCCTTCGATAGCTTAACGGAAAAGTACGGCTTGGAAAAAATCAAAACAATTGGAGATGCTTACATGGTAGTGGGAGGTTTGCCAAATCCCAGCACCAACCACGCCGAAAGCATTGCGGAAATGGCTTTAGATATGCAGGAGGAATTAGCAAAATTTAATGCCAAACATCATGCAGGAATTAACATTCGCATCGGCATCAATACCGGGCCGGCGATTGCGGGGGTTATTGGCACTAAAAAATTTATTTACGACCTCTGGGGCGATGCCGTCAATACAGCAGCGCGCATGGAATCCCACGGAATTGCCGGCGCGATTCAAGTCACACAATCCACTTACGATATCTTGCAAAATAAGTATCGGTTTGAAGACAGAGGAATTATCCACATCAAAGGCAAGGGCGATATGAATACTTATCTGCTTGCAGGCAGGCTAGTCAGCGCCGTTTCGGTCTAATTTGTTTATTATATTATTAAGGGGTATGCTAGTTAGTCCGAAGTCATCAGTCATTCGTTGTTAGTCGTCAGCCAAGAACTAACAACGAATGACTGCTGGCTGTTGACTACTGACAATTACAGGAATTACACAGGAGATTTGAGAACCCGGTTTCTGCGCGGTTGCTTTGTTGACACACCCAAAATAGATTACCAGAAACCAGGTTTTTTTTTAGATCCTACATTAGCCATTTGCAAAATAGTAAATTTTATGCCAGCGCGGATTTTATCATTCTTGAGCTTTTTCAAATCTCGCTTGTCTCGGCAAATAGCTTTGTGGGTATTTGCTAGCATTCTTGTCATAGAAGGAATTATTTTAGTTCCCTCTTATTTTCGGCGAGAAAATGAACTTTTAAGCCAACTGGAACAGGTATCTCGGGCGACTGTTGATTCCCTAGAGTTTTTGCTCCAACAAGATATTTCCGATCGCACTTTCTTGCAAGAAGAAGTAAAAAATATTACTAAGGACTCTCAAGTAGTCTTAGGACTATCTATTTACCGAGCTAACGGTGAACTAATATATACACTGGGCGAACCGCCAGAAATCAGTTTACAGCAACTAAAAAAAGCTCGTATAGTTCACCATCACAATTTCGATGGCAAGCGCTACGATATTGCTTGGACGGAGCGACATTTTGGAGGCGATTACATCTTAATTGTTCGCCACGATGCTTCCACTGTCCAGCCGGAACTCTACGCATTTATAGGACGGGTTGCTGTTCTAGTCATCATTATATCAGCCTTTGTCACTTCTGTGACTATGTTCTTTTTAGGGGTGACAGTAATTGCACCTATCTTGAGATTGCGCGATGACTTGATCGCTGCTGGAGATGCTTTGAGCAAAGATCGAGAACAACCTGATTTCTACTCTCTGTCAGTCAAGCGGGATGACGAGTTGGGAGAACTCATGGTTGCATTCAATCAAATGTTTCATCGAGTATACAAGGAAATTGCACAGCGGAAACAAGCTGAGGAAGTATTGCGCGCCGAACAAGAAAAGTCGGAACGTTTATTACTAAATATATTACCGGTAATGATTGCCGATCGCCTAAAACAAGGCCAGATAAATATTGCGGACGGATTTGCCGAGGTTACGGTTTTGTTTGCTGATATTGTGGGCTTTACCGAAATATCTTCGCGCACGTCTCCTGAAGAATTAGTCGAATTACTTAACAAAATATTTTCCTCTTTCGATCGCTTGAGCGAGCAATACGGCTTAGAAAAAATTAAGACGATAGGCGACAATTATATGGTAGCAGGCGGTTTGCCACTTCCCTGTACAAATCACGCCGAATCTATTGCCGAAATGGCCCTGGAAATGCAGCAAGAAATTATGAAATTCCGCGACGAATGCGGTAAACCTCTCAATATCCGCATTGGTATTAATACTGGGCCTGTTGTAGCAGGTGTCATCGGCACTAAAAAGTTTATTTACGATTTGTGGGGAGATGCTGTGAATACAGCTAGTCGCATGGAATCTCAGGGACTTCCGGGTAAAATTCAAGTTAGTAACTCAACTTATGAGTTGCTGTGCGATAAGTATTTGTTGGAAAAGCGCGGTAAAATTAATGTTAAAGGCAAAGGATCTATGACGACTTATTTGCTCAAAGGCCGAAAATTGTAACTGACAATTTTAACCATTGCCCGCGAATACGTGGTATGGGGGCTGACGTTGCAGGGCAGCCGCCCTCGACACCAAACTAGATTTTTTTTGAACGAACCGCGAAGACGCTAAGGAGGCGAAGTAAGAAAAGAGAAGAGAATATAAAGAGTTGCCATGTGAGTTAACATTGCTATATTAAAATGCGAGTTGATATTAGTTACCCGGGTAAAAATGACTGCGAATCAGGAACATAATTTTTCAATTTCACCGATTTGGCAGCCCTTCACCCAAATGAAAACGGCTGCCCCGCCGCTGAAGGTAATTCGCGGCAAAGGATCGGTGCTGGAATTAGCAGACGGGCGGCAAATTCTCGACTGCATTTCTAGTTGGTGGGTGACTGTTCATGGGCACAGCCATCCGGTTCTCGCCGAGGCTCTTTACGAACAAGCCCAAAAGTTAGAACACGTAATCTTTGCGGGATTTACTCACGAACCTGCCGAGAAACTTGCGAGTAAATTGCTAACTCATACGCCTGCTTCTTTAACGCGGATTTTCTTTTCTGATAACGGATCGACTGCTGTTGAGGTTGCTCTGAAAATGGCATTTCAATATTGGCGCAATCTCGGAGAAACTAACCGCACTAGCTTTATTAGTTTTGAGGGAGGTTATCATGGCGATACTGTGGGCGCGATGTCTGCTGGCAGAAGTTCGCTGTGGTGGGAATCTTTTGCACCTTTAATGTTTGCTGGGGATGTTGTTCCTTTTCCGGCGACTTTTGACGGCGATGAGGAGGTGGAAAGCAAGGAGGCGGCAAGTTTAGAGAAATTGGAGTTTTTGTTAAAGCAGGGCGGCTATGGGGGAATTTTTATCGAACCTTTGGTGCAAGGTGCCGGGGGAATGCGAATGTGCCGCCCTGAGTTTTTGCAGGCGATCGCACAACTTGCCCGCCAGTTTAATGTATTGTTAATTTACGATGAAGTAATGACTGGTTTTGGTCGCACGGGCGAACTGTTTGCCTCTGTTAAATCTGCAACGAAGCCGGATATCCTGTGTTTGTCCAAAGGATTGTCTGGCGGCTGTTTGCCAATTGCTGTCACAATGGCATCGGAGGATATTTATCAAGCTTTCTGGCGAGATGAACCGGACAAAGCTTTTTTTCACAGTCATTCTTACACTGGAAATCCTTTAGCTTGTGCGGTGAGTGTAGCATCCTTGGAGCTTTTGGAGCAAAACCCAAATGTGTATCAAGGGATGGAAAAATTGCACCGCCAATATCTGAATCAATGGCTGAGAAATCATCCTAAACTCGAACGGATTCGGACTTGCGGCACCATCGCAGCAATGGATGTGAAAACCGAAAGCGTTTCCGGTTATTTTAATGACATCGGTTCTGTTTTGAAAGCCAGATTTCTCGAAGCGGGGTTTTTGCTCCGCCCCTTGGGAAATACGCTTTACTTGATGCCTCCCTACTGCATTTCTCCTGATGAACTAGAATCGATTTATCGGGTGATTCGTCAGGTTTTGGATACTCTGTAAACCCTTTAATTTTAGTAATGAATTTACCCAATTGGAACGATTTGGCTGACGACGCGCTGGCGGGCAAATGTCTCTCTCGCGAGCAATCTTTAGCCGTATTGCGCGCACCGGATGAGGTTTTGCTGGAACAACTAAACGCAGCTTATCGGGTGCGCCGCCACTACTGGGGAAACCGAGTCAGGCTGCACTATTTGTTAAATGCTCAAAGCGGTCTTTGTCCTGAAGATTGCCATTATTGTTCTCAGTCAAAAATTTCGACTGCGGAAATTGAGAAATATCCGCTTTTAGCTAAGGAGAAAATTCTGGATGCCGCCCAACGCGCAGCAGAGTTAAAAGCTGGTACGTTTTGTTTGGTGATTTCGGGCCGTCAACCTAACGCATCTACTTTCGACCGCGTTTTGGATGCTGTCGAGACTGTGAAGGCAAATTATAACCTGAAAATCTGCGCTTGTTTGGGATTGTTGAGCGAGGAGCAAACTCACCGTTTGGCTAAAGCTGGAGTCGATCGCGTAAATCACAATCTCAATACTTCCGAATCATATCACTCGGACATTTGCACGACTCACACTTTTGGCGATCGGGTTGAAACCGTCGAACACGTAAAAGCAGCGGGAATCACAACTTGTTCCGGCGGAATTTTGGGGATGGGCGAATCGGATGATGATGCGATCGATTTAGCGCTTTCGCTTCGCAATTTGGGCGTTACTAGCGTGCCGGTCAACTTTTTTATTCCGATTCCCGGCACGCCATTTGCAGATGTGAACAGGTTAAATCCCCGCCAATGTTTGCGAATTCTCTGTTTGTTCCGATTTTTGCTCCCCAGCCAGGAAATTCGGATTGCTGGGGGACGGGAAGTGCATTTGCGATCGCTGCAACCTCTCGGACTCTACCCCGCTAATTCTATCTTTGTTGGCGATTATCTGACAACTCCCGGACAAGCTGCCCATCAAGATTGGGACATGATTCGAGATGCGGGATTTGCGATCGAATCCCCCGAAGGTTCTCTCTTAGAAGCTGATTCAGCAGTTAGTCAATCAAACCAAAAAACCCTGGTTGTGTAACTCTTATAGCAGTTTTCAATCGGATGAAATAGAGTAGGACACGGCCGTGCCGTGTCCCTACCCAATATCTATACTTCACGCTTACGCATGGGCGGATAGAAACCGGGTTTCTGAGGTAGCAAATGCGTCATCCGTAAGTTCTTAGATTGTAGCCAAAAACCCTTATTCTACAGTTGACATTCTTCAATCTAAAATCTAAAATCTAAAATCTAAAATCATACAAGAGGGGGAAATTGTGGACAAACACGAAGAAATTACGATCGCAGAATACCAGCTAACTGCCGAATCTTTCCGAGAAGGAACTTGGCATCACGACGTATCCCAAAATCGCGACGCACTGACGGCTGCCATGCCCCGCAATCCCGGTAAAATTCTCGATATAGGATGCGGCCCGGGACGAGATTTAGTAGCGTTCAAGAGCCAAGGACACACAGTTGTAGGCTTAGATGCAACTCCAGCTTTTGTAGAAATAGCTAAGAAGTTATCGGGATGCGAAGTTTGGCAGCAATCTTTTCTGAATCTCGACTTGCCAAATGCAGAATTTGACGGTATTTTTGCCAATGCTTCCCTGATTCACGTTCCCAGCGATGAGATGGTGAAAGTGCTGCAAGATTTGCACAAAGCTTTAGTTGTTAGCGGTGCAATTGTCATGTCAATGTGCCGGGGAAATTGGGAGGGATACGACGAGCGGCCGACGGGAAAACGCTATACTGCCGGATGGGAATATCATACTTTAGCGCCTTGTTTAGAACAAGCGGGATTTGCCATTGTCGATCGCTACTACCGCCCTCCCGGTTTGCCGCGCGAAGCTCAATCTTGGGTAGTAATGGTGGGCAGAAAAATCTAACGTAAATGGGAAATTGGGAATCGGTAATTGCGAATCATTCCCCTCTCTTCCTCTGCGTACTCTGCGCCCTCTGCGGTTAAATAAAAAAACTCATTCACTAATAGACAGAAGATTGTTGTATAATTATCCACAGTCAAATAAACCACTTTCTGCACCAATTAAATCCAAATTAATATGACAGAGAAATTCCACATTTTTTTAGCGGGTGCTAGTCGAGGCGTCGGTTTAGAAATCGCAAAATGTCTGGCAGCACAAAAAATGCAAGTAACTGCACTTTTGCGATCGCCCGCAACCAGTACCGAATTAGAAGCAATGGGCATCAAAGTCGTGACTGGCGATGCTTTGGATGCAGCAGCTATGGAAGCTGCGATGGCTGGCGGCGATCCAATTCATGCCGTAATCAGCACAATTGGCGGCTTGCCAAAAGATGGAGAAAGAGCCGACTATTTGGGCAACAAAAACTTGATTGATGCGGCTGTCAAAGCAGGCGTGCAAAAATTTATTTTAGTTTCATCCATCGGTAGCGGTAACAGTGCCGCTGCTTTGCAACCGCAGGTTTTGGAAACTTTGGGCCCGGTCTTAATTGAGAAAGAAAAAGCCGAAAATCATTTGAGAGAAAGCGGGATGATTTATACAGTGATTCGTCCGGGCGGACTCAAATCGGAACCTGCCACAGGCAACGGTATTTTAACAGAAGATTGTCTAGTTGCTGGAACTATTCACCGGGCGGATGTAGCGCAGCTAGTTTGTCAGTGTTTAGTTTCTGATGTTGCTAACAATAAAGTTTTGTCGGCTGTAGATAAACAGATGGTTTACGGCAATCCAGAATTTGAGGTATTAAATCTTTAGGGGCGGGTTTAGCGCAAAATAAGCTGTCTCGCATCTAAATTTTATTTTTTGGGCGGGCTAGAAGCCCACCCCACAGGAAAATTGAACTTTTGTGGAACAGGCATCTTGCCTGTTCATAAAAATGCTGCAAGATTTGGCACTCAAGAATCAAAGGGCTTAATCCACGATCGCCCGATCGCCCAATCCAAAACCAAACCCGCTATCGCAAACAATACCACACTCTCGACACCGCGAACCGCAAACGGCAATAACTCCTGTAGGGCGGGCATCTTCCCGGGTTCAAAAAACAATCCAGCATCCAATTGTCCAAAAGCCCGCACTAACCCAAAAGCCAACACCGCACCAGATTTAAGCTGCGGGTTAACATCTCGGCGAATCGCATAGCGGTAAGTCACGCCGAACAAAAAACCGCCCAAAAGTGCGATCGCCCCTCTGAAGACAAAATTTAGGTCAATTTCCCTTACCTGCAAACTCGCCAGAGAATCCAACCGATCCGCTACAATTAAGCTATTACCAAGGGCGATCGCCCCAAAACCCAGCAAACAAGACAAAGCAGCAACACTCCCTGCTTTCAAAGATTCTACCCGTTCAGCCGCACTAAAATTTGACGAGTCCTTCACAGCGCCCTCATTTCAAAAATGGCTCAAATTGACTTATCATAAGGTTTGGAGTCACTTTGTACAGTTTGTTCAATAAATAGCTATGGATATTTTGTCACTCGGTTGGGTTTCGGTGCTAGTTCTGTTCTCCTTCTCAATTTCAATGGTCATTTGGGGACGCAACGGTTTCTAGATTCCACAATAGCTTGCGGGGCACGCTTTTTAACGGCCCCGCATTTTTTTAAATCCTATTTAACACACTCAAAATAACAGGAGTTGGAAACATGACAGCAAAAAAAATCTTAATGCTAGTCGGCGACTTTGTAGAAGACTACGAAGTAATGGTGCCTTTCCAAGCACTGCAAATGGTAGGTCACACCGTCCACGCCGTCTGCCCGGAAAAAGCTGCCGGCCAAACAATTCGCACCGCAATTCACGACTTTGAAGGCGATCAAACCTACAGCGAAAAACCCGGTCACAACTTCACTTTAAACGCGACTTTTGACGAAATCAACCCGGCAGACTACGACGCTTTGATTATCCCCGGAGGACGCGCCCCAGAATACATCCGCCTCAACGAACAAGTGCTGCAAATTACCCGCTACTTTGCCAACAGCAAAAAGCCGATCGCATCTATTTGTCACGGCTTACAGGTTCTAACAGCAGCAGGCGTACTCGAAGGCAAACGCTGCACCGCATACCCCGCTTGCAGCCCTGACATACTCCGGGCCGGCGGCAAATATACAGAAGTTCCCGTTACCGAAGCCGTAGTCGATGGCAATTTAGTCACCGCCCCCGCGTGGCCAGCACATCCTAACTGGCTGGCCCAATTCCTGAAAGTTTTGGGAACGAAGATCGAACATTTAGAGAAAGTCGAAGTGTGACTATTTTTACAGTCAAAGTTAAACCTAATTCCAAACAGCAAAGCATCGAAGAGCAACCCGACGGCAGCCTCACAATACATCTCAAGTCGCCGCCAGTCGAGGGTAAAGCCAATCAAGAATTAATCATGCTGTTGGCGAAAAAGTTTAAAGTGCCGAAATCTGCGATCGGCATTAAATCCGGTTTTTCTTCGAGAAATAAACTTGTGGAAATTCCAATCGAACCTTTAACAGACAAATAAAGGTAATAACAAATCTATCTAAAGAGGGATATAGACTCAACTTTAAAAGTATATATTAATAGTTGTAGAGTTAGAATAAAAAATTATGAGCATTGAAAATAGAGTCGAAGCAACAGCGAAGAATATTGAAGGCAAAATCCAAGAAGCGGCTAGCGAAGTTACCGGCAATCAGAAAGATAAATTAGAAGGTCAAGCCAAGCAGGATGAAGCCTCAGCAATTCACCTGAAAGAAGACCTCAAAGATAAAGCAAAAGAGATTGTAGACCGAGCTTAGTAACAGTTTTTCCTACAAGTTTCCTGCCTACTAAATCCCGCCAACGATATGTTTGCGGGATTTTTTATAATGAGCATAAATTATTTGTACCAATATCTTGGGGCTGGTTTTACCAAGCATAATTGGCCAAAACTAACCATCTGATAAACCCGCACCCACCCCCCAGAAAAATTCAGAATTAATTGAATTTAACGGTTGGGCGACGATGCTTAATCGGGGTTATTCGTTGGGTGGGGGTGGGTTTCTCAACATTATTGGTGCGTGGCAAAATTCATCGGCGAACCGCCCCTACAGATTCTACTAATTCATCATGCAAAAGCATTAATTTTGTGGCAGGAATTGTTTCCATTGCATAAATTGTGCCATCTTGATGAGAAAATTCTACCTCAAAAGCACTGCCATCAAATTCCTTCACAACTGTTTCTCCTTGTCCTTTATATAATTTAATGATTTGTTTTGTTTCAAAATGGCTTGCTTCTAAATCTTCAGTTAAAGCAACAATATCTAGGTCTTTAATTGTTTTCATTATTTTTACTTCACTTGTTGACTTGGCTGGGGGGATTTATCAAGATTAGTCCTGGAGGCAGAAACGGCGTTTTTACCAAATACTGCATCCCGGCCTTTAACTAGGAGTGAGAAACCCGGTTGCTTTGGTTCTGATGCGCCAGTTCTAAAGATTATTGGGCCGTGGCCAAATTCACGGGTGAACCCGCCCCATGCCCGATGCGATTTTCGATTTTCGATTACAATTACCAATCAATCTAAAATCTAAAATTTAAAATGTAAAATCTAAAATTGCCCACTGCTAATGCCCACAAAAAAGCCAGGGATGGATATCCCCAGCTCGAAACATACCAGAATTAGTTTTTGGAGTTGGTAGGGCGATGTTTCAGAATAGACCCCACCCACTTTTACCCAAATTAAATCAGGGTAATGTCAGAAGCCGTCAGGCCCGGATTGCCATTAAGTTTTGCCAGTATAACCCCTTGGTTAGGACCAGCAGTACCGTCAGGGTCAAATCCTAGTCGTCCGGTTCCATTTTCATAAAAGAGGAACGCTTCGTTCGCACCCGCCCCGGCTGGACCAAACTGGCCAGTGTAAGCCCCGCTCTCAAGCACCAAGAACGACCTCGAAGAAAGTCGATTCGTACCTTGGACTGCACTCAATCCGGGGAAGCTGTTGAATTGCAAGATAAACTTGTCTTGACCGACAACAAAATCGCCGATTTGGTCTGGCCCACTACCCGAGTCGCCCTCGCCGAAATTGTTGTAGTAGAAGCTGTCATTACCCGCTCCGCCAAGCAGCGTGTCAGCACCAGGCCCGCCACCGAGAGAGTCGTTACCGTCACCGCCGATCAAATAGTCGTTCCCAAAGCCGCCCAGCATGGTGTCGTTCCCGCCGCCAGCATTTAAGGTATCGTCCCCGGCTGCTCCGAGGGTAGCATTGAATGAGTCGCCGAACAGGATGTCATCCCCGTTACCAGTAGTGATCACATCAGTGCCGTTGCCACCAATAATGAAGTTGCTGCCTAAGGTATCGGTAATCAAGTTGGCGACTGTGCCGCTAAAGGTGACGCCGCTAGCGTAGGAGATGAAGTCGTTACCCGCAAAGTTGCCGATCACTTTATCAAACTGGGTGCCAAAGATGATGGTGTCACTTCCCTCACTACCGTTCATGAGGTTGGTGACGGTGAAGCTGCTGCCAGTAGTAGGATTGGTGTAGCCTATTAACAGATCGTTGCCCAGCCCGCCGTCTAAAGTAACCAAAGCAGTACCAGTAGCATTACCAAAAAAGGCCTTGGTAGCATCGATAGTATCGTTGCCATCTCCACCGGCTGCATTAGTAAAGGTACCGCTCAGGCTGTCGTTGCCATCGCCGCCGATCATCGTATCGCTGGAGAAGGCAGCGACGATCGTGTCATTGCCTACTCCGCCGTCGAGCAAGTTGCGACCCGCGAAGCCCGGAAATGCACTGGAGGCGCCTACGCTCGATATTACATTCGGCACGGACGCCGACACGATGAAGTCGTCGCCTGCACCTCCCAACGCAGTATCAGAAGTGGCAAAAACCCTGATCGTGTCGTTACCGTCGCCGCCGTCAAAGAAGTTTCTGCCGGCGCCAAACTCGCCGATCGCCCCGGTGAGAGAATCGTTGCCGCCACCGCCGAGCAAGGTGGTTCTCTCAATGCCGATCGTGATGACCTGCGAAATAAATGGGCTGCTTTGCGTACTGTTGGTAATGACTAAGATGTCGTCGTCATTATCGCCCGACAGGTAGCTGTTGCTGGCCACACCTCTTAGGGTGTCGTTGCCTTTACCGCCAAATAGAGTGTCTCTTACATTGATACCTACAACCAAGTCGTCGCCATTATCACCCCGCAAGTAGTTGCTGCCTTCATTGCCAGCGAAGCCAATACCCAAGCCACCCTGTAAAGAAAGGTTGTTGCCACCGCCTGCGATGAAGAAGCCGATCGCGTCATTGTCCTTACCGCCGTAGAGGGAATCTCCTCTCTGCGCCCCTCCCAGAATCGTATCTGCGCCCTGATTACCGAACATCAGGTTAGCTTCGACAGTACCTTGGAGGACGTCTTCTCCCTCGCCGCCGACCAGGGTAGCGCGGGCTTCAGCGACTATGGTGTCATTGCCCGCGTCGCCAAATAGCAAAGCCGGAGTGCGCTGAGATCTGATTGAATCTTCGTCGTCGCCGCCGTATATGGTATCGTTCGGGCCAACTGAAATCAGAGTATCGTTATCGGCTTGGCCAAATATTAAGCTGCCGCCCAGGGTGGAAGTTTTAACGAAATCCGCCCCAGCTCCGGCGAATACTGTATCCGGGCCTAGTCCCGGAAGGTTTAAATCTAGTTGATTAGGATTGTCATCTAACGTTGTCATAAAGCTTCACTCCTCTACTTGTTGATCATCGCTCGTGCGACTACAGACACTGCCTACAACACCGAATGTTTGGATTCCGCTGTAGTTTAACCTGTTTGCCAGCCGCAAGTCTAGCCTACTGGCGTTAACCCTGTCTAGACTTTCTCCCTCGCGGATTTTTTGCTTGTAAGCTTTTATTTTCAAAGTCTTCACCCTTTAATAATCCTGGTGCACTGTCTCAGGTGCTCACGCTCCATAAGACGCGGCTCATATTCTTAATGTTCCATTCTGGATTGGCGGTCGGGGATCGCGTCCGGGGGAGGAAATTAAAGATTAAAAAAGGCAGATCTGGGTGATCGGGAAGACAATAAAAATTGGGAGATTTGTTAGTTGGTAACAAGGCTTTGTGGCAATTTCAGGTTTTCCAGGCAGGGCCGTCATTTAATAATTCTGGCCCGGATTGAACTCCGTACCGATCCGGGCTTTAAAAGTCTACGCCCCGCTTTAGTTCTACGCCCCGATCGCCGTAGTGTTTGTGACAGTATACCTCGGAGTGTACGCTTGCCAAGTCAAAGTAAGCGTGGGGTTTGTGGCAGCGCCCGGTGATAATAATTTCTGTATCCCGCGGCTTGCGTAGCAGGGCTTCTACGATCGGCTCTACCGGCAGCAGTTCTAAGTCTACTGTGGGATTGAGTTCGTCGAGAATAATCGTTTTGTACCAGCCACTGGCGATCGCACATTTGGCGATTTCCCAGCCGCGTTCTGCTTCGATGCAGTCTAGCTCTTGCTGTTGCCCCCGCCAAACTATAGCATCTCGGCCGCACCGCTGGTGATCTACTAGCTGCGGGTAGCTTTGCCGCAAAGCTGCGATCGCCGCATCTTCTGTATAACCGGTGCCACCTTTGAGCCATTGCACGATTAACACCCGGTGAGATTGGTCTTGACTGATACCCCTACCTATTGCCTGCAAAGCTTTGCCCAAAGCGCTCGTAGACTTGCCTTTCCCCGCTCCCGTGTATATTTCAATACCGGAAATATGATGCTCGGCCGCTGCGGGGTGATAGTGGGGCTTCATTTCTGAGTGTAAGTCGGCAATCTCCAGCAAAGCTTCCGGGGCCGCTCGGCCTGTGGCGATGACTTCTAAATATTCTGGTTTGTTTTTGAGGGTTTGGACTACTTCGTCAACTGGCAGCAAACCCAAGTCCAATACGGGGTTTAGTTCGTCTAGTACCACGACGGAATAGAGCTCGCTGGCGATCGCTCCTTTGGCGATATCCCACCCTCGCTGAGCTTCTGCGCGATCGAAGCGGGTGATTGCTTCGGCCCCAAAATATTCGGCTCTGCCGGTACGCACTTGGTCGATCAAGTGGGGAAATGCCCGTTGCAAGGCTTCTATTGCCCCGTCTTCGTCGTAGGAGCGGCCGGGGCCTTTGAGAAAGCGCAGCAACAAGACTCTCGTGGGCGAGTCAGAATTGATACCCAGCCCGATCGACCGCAACACTACTCCCAAAGCTGCCTGAGACTTGCCTTTACCAGCGCCGTCGTAGACGTGAATCTGACCCGCAGCGCGTTCCGACCGGGATGAGGCTGTCCGAATACCAATGCCATTCCTTACCATAATCAGCAGTTGTTTGAGTCTGTATCGGGGTGGGTATTCGATCACGCGCCTTGAATGTTTAATTTTTCCATTCTCTTGGCGGATCTCAACAGATTATACGATAAGTTCTAACCCCCAATCTTTTAAGCAGCGATCTAACGGAATCAGGTGCTCAAACCTCCGGTTAAGATTATTCCGTTTGTGCTGTACAATTAAAATTTAACACGGACTGATATACCTAAAAGCTTATGATTGCGAGTGTTTTCCCATTTCGGACTGTTTTGGTGCAAATTTTAATTATGTTTTTGGCGATCGCGATCGAATCGTGGTTTTTGCAAAAACTACTTAAACTAGGCCCCAAAACCAGCATTGAATATACAGCCATCCTCAATCTCTCTTGCACTTGCGTAGGATGGTTAGTTTTCTTCGGCATTGAAAGCGTTCTTAGCAAAGATTTGCGGGAACAGCTTATCGGTTATATTTTATTAGGAAGAGCGGATAATGTTTACGCTCCAATAACTATGATAGCCCTCTCAATATTAGCAGTAACTTTTCTAGCTAAATGGCAGGGATTAGAATTCATAGAGAACATGGTTGCCGGCAATAAAAAAGCTTCCAAACCTCAGTTTTTAGGACCGCCCACCCTCACCCGCCGTCCTCCCAAAAAAACTTTTCAAGTAACTACCCAGTTTGGGGGAATTTTAATCGCCCACACTGTTAGCAATCTCGTTATTTTAACCGTGTTGTTTTTGCAAAGCGTCTATTGAAATTTATGATGAAGCAATTTTTTGATGCCACTCAGCAACTCACTAAGCTGACGAACAACCTTTGGGAAACCAATAAAAAAATCCAAAAGGCGATGATTCCGCCTAAAGTTGTCCACTGGAAGACTCCTTTACTGCTCAGCATCTTTTTAGCTTTGCTGACAGTGGCGGCCGTCACTGACTGGCGGACGAGAACTCTGCTTTTTGATATGAGCTGGTTATTTTTTATACTTTCAATGGGTTTGCTGACCAGCCAGCAACCTTTTGTGATTAAAGGAGTAAGTCTGAGTCCGTGGGTGACAAGCATCTTAATTGGCTTGTGGTTACTGATAAGATTGCCCTCGGATAGGAAGGAAATAGCGTGGATATCCGGCCCACTTATAGCAGTAGTAGTTCTTGCGACAATAGAGATTTGGAATAGCGAGTCAAAACGGGAAGGTATCAGGTCGTTGGTGCGCCCTCAGTTTTTGATGATTACTCTAGTTCACGTGCTGTTTTCCTGTTGGTTTGCTTTTCACTTTTTAATTCAAGGTTGGATACAACAGTATCCGAGCGTTTTATCTCAGGATTTGAGGCAAAGCGATTATGTGGTGACATTTCAACGACCAACTATTAATCGCTCCCGAGGAGTTGTTATCCTCAATGCAATGGAGCGATACCTGCAAAATGAAGCTCGCACAAAACCGTGGGCGCAGGTAGAGCAAATGTTAATAGATATTGACAACGAGCGATTTTTTCTGAAGAATCAAGCTTTAAAAACAACTGGGATAGTCCCAGAAGATGCGAGCTGGGATGTCAAAACTTCGATCGTCCAAGGAGAGTCCCGCTATCAGTTAGAGATGCAGGCAACTTGGCTGGGGCTGGTTTTTCGACCGGAAATATATTCGTTTACCAAATCTTGCGAGGTGTTCGATATAGGAAATAGGGCGACTGTAACCTGCGGTGCCATCAAACGCTCTCAACCAGGACAGAAAAAAGATGGAACGGCGCGGGACAGTCAAGTTTGATTCTGTCTCTGTTAACTAATTGCGATGGGTATAGCGGGACAGTGGGAGAGTCGGAGAGTGGGAGCTTCTGAGAGTCTGAGATGGAAAAAATCCTCTTTCTTCCCTCTTCTCTCTTCCTTCTTCCTTCTTCCTTACACTAAAGTATGGCGAAAGTTTCCAGCGAGTTAATAACTAGATGAATTTAAGAAGAATCTTGACAGTCGCGACCAATGTATTTTGGGAAGTAATTCGCGATCGTATCCTTTACTTAATTATTATTTTTGCTCTGTTGATGGGCGCCTCGGTACGGTTGATACCGGAATTGGCAGCGACAACCGAAAAGAAAATTATCTTAGATGTCGGTTTGGCTGCTATGAGCATTCTCGGTGTAATTGCCACAGTTTTTGTGGCTACCGGATTGGTCAACAAAGAAATTGAAAAGCGCACTGTTTATCTGTTAGTGGCCAAGCCAATAAGTCGGGCTGAGTTAATTGTGGGCAAGCACTTAGGGCTGTCGGCGGTGCTGGCGGTGCTTGTAGCAGCAATGACTGTTATCTATCTGGCTATTCTGAGTTTGAGCCGCATTCCTTTCCCTTTGGAAAGCATTTTAATCGCTTCGCTATTCATCTGGTTTGAGCTGTGTCTCATGGCCGGTGTCGGGATTTTATTTGGGGTGTTTAGCAGTTCGCTGTTGGCAACTTTACTGACATTTGGCGTTTATTTGATGGGACATTCGACGCGGGATTTAGTGGCTTTGGGCAAGTTAACTAAAAATCCTGGAATTGAACAATTGATGATGGGACTTTATTTGGTTTTGCCGGATTTAGCCAGATTCAATTTGAGAAACGATGCTGTTTACGGACAAGTTCCTTACTTGGCAGGTTTGATTACAGATGCTGGCTACGGTTTGCTGTATGTGGTGCTGCTGCTGTCAGTTGCGATCGCCATATTTTCCCGTAGGGAATTTTGAAAGGCGCATTCGGCACCTTCAGGGTAATTGTTTGTAGTGAAGACTAAAATCCTCACTACAAACAATTTTATTATCGACTTAGCGCGCTAAGATATAGAGAAGGTTATCGATTACCAATCTCGACTAAAACTCAAACTTTTATTGGTAAAATGAGGTGACTTATGACTACTGTAATTCACAAACCGATATCGCAGCTCAAGATTACTTGGCCGCTGCTACCCGATGATTTCATCCTACCAGACGACCCCGTGGAAAATATAGAACATTCTTTAATCTCTAACGGTTTGCGTCAGTCTGTAGTGGATTCCCCGGAACTAATGCAAGACGCACTAATAGTTTCTAATTTTGCTTTGTGTGCTGCTGTGGACGATCGCACTATTTGCAAAGCCCCAGACTGGATGTACGTGCAGCCAGTTCAACCTTGGCCTCACAACTATCCCCGCCGCAGTTACACGCCTCATACCGAAGGAACTGTCCCTTTTGTAGTGATGGAATTTCTATCAGCTACTTACGGCGACGAATACTCTGTCGAACACACAGAAGAAATCGGCAAGTGGTTTTTTTACGAACAAGTAATCAAAGTTCCTCGCTATGTCATTTTTCGAGCGTATACAGGCAGAATAGAAGTTTATGCGCTTGAATCCGATCGTTATGACAATCAAAATCCTGATGAAAACGGCCGTTATTTAATACCTGGATTAAATCTATTTTTGGGAGTGTGGCAGGGAACTCGCGAAGGTAGAACGGGATATTGGCTGCGCTGGTGGACGGAGGGCGGAGAACTGCTTTTGTGGCCGGAAGAAAGGGCAGAAAATGAACGCCACCGGGCAGAAAATGAACGCCAGCGAGCCGATCGCCAACAGCAAGACAAAGAGTTAGCCGAGACGCTGCTGGAACAGGAAAGACAGCGAAATCAAGAGCTTTTGGCTCGATTGGCAGCCCTGGGGATCGATCCAGAATAGCATTAGAAGTCCGATGTCCGTCGGAAGAAGGAAGAAGTTCCAGGGAAGAAGGGAACCCGATCGAGATGTGCTTTCTTCATCCTTTTTTCTTGAGTCTGCTTTCTTAATCCTGTGTTTGTAACAAAAAGTTGAAATTATGTTAGTAGAAAAACTCCAACAATTAAAAGATATTTTCGCACAGATGGAACGGGCTTTGATTGCCTACTCCGGCGGAATTGACAGCACTTTGGTAGCCAAAATCGCTTTTGATGTATTGGGCGATCGCGCTTTGGCAGTTACTGCTGTTTCCCCGTCTTTACTGCCAGAAGATTTAGAAGATGCGCGCATTCAAGCAGCAGAAATTGGGATTGCCCACCAGGAAGTAGAAACTCAGGAAATGGCAAATCCCAATTACACTTCTAACCCAGTTAACCGCTGCTATTTCTGCAAAAGCGAACTGCACGATACTTTGAAACCCCTAGCACTAGCAAAGGGTTATCCTTATGTGGTGGATGGGGTTAATGCTGACGATTTAAAGGATTACCGTCCCGGAATTCAGGCTGCGAAGGAACGCGGCGCGCGATCGCCTTTAGCAGAAGTAGGCATGACTAAATTGGAAGTGCGGCAGTTGGCCAAAGAATTGGGTTTGCCTTGGTGGGACAAACCGGCTCAACCTTGTTTGAGTTCGCGCTTTCCTTACGGCGAAGAAATCACCGTGGGAAAGTTGCAAAGAGTGGGGCGCGCTGAACGGTATTTGCGACAGTTGGGAATGAAAAATTTGCGAGTGCGATCGGACGGAGATACGGCGCGCATTGAGTTACCAGCACAGGAGATTCAGGAGTTTGTGGTAAATACGGATTTGCCTGCATTGGTGGCGGTGTTTCAGGAGTTTGGTTTTGTGTACGCGACTTTGGATTTGGAGGGGTTTCGCAGCGGCAAATTAAATCAGGTTTTGCAGCAGGAGTTGCTGGGGGCGAAAGGTTGATTAATAATTATCCTGAAAAGACGATGGCAATTTCGCTAAATTTGCATAAATCCTGACTGCTGGTTAAAGGAATAGCATAAACTAAAGTAGCAGCAAGAGTAGCAGCAAGTTTTATGAAAGTTAAATTTAGGTTAATTTCCGTCGTGTTGGCTTTGTTGTTGTCGGCGTACATCCCCTTTCGGGTGTTAGCTAACCCGCAACCTTCGGGTGATACAGTTAGTTCTGCACTGTGGTGGCAAGTTGCTGTGTACAATCAGGTACAACAAATTAAAGATCGGCAATATCAAGGGTGTGTGTGGGGCGATTCTATTTCCTCGGCTCTGGGAGACTCTTTGGGAGCAGAAAATTTTAATTTTGCGATCGGAGGGATGAGTTCAGTTTCGCTGCTAGAACAGCTTAAACTTGTAGTGCCGCTTCGGTTTACCTGCAAAAAAGCGATTGTGGCGATCGGCACAAATGATGCTATGTACGGCATTAGCGATGAGCAGTTTGTCAGTAATTTAAAAGAGGCGATCGCCGTGATGCGATCGATCGGAACAAAACAAATTATTCTGATTCCTGCTTTTTACTCAACTCTTGCCGCCAGCTACAATCCTAAATTTGCCGGAACAATTGCCAGAGTTGACGAAATCAATGTTCTCATCAATAAAGTAGCCGCCGACGAAAATCTGACCGTAGAATCTAGCGGTATACAAGCCTTGTTTAAAGAAAAAGCCCTGAATGAAGATTTAACAATAGACGGCGTTCACCTCAATGCTAAAGGTTTAGATATATACAGAAAAGTTTTGTTAAATATTTTGAATATTCCCTTAACAACTAGCAATTTTTATGAGATAATATGTGTTTAAATTATTACTTCAAATTCCTTGCGGACTTTAATCGTGTGTTTTGAACTCAACGACCCCAATCATTTTTTTTGCAGGGAGGACTGAAGATCAATGGCACTGAAAAAGTCTCAATCACGCCCTCCGTGTAGATTTCAAGACAGAGCGAGGTTCCTGCATTCGAGGATACGGTTTCGGTCTGCGTTTCAAGACTCTAGGTTCGGAACGCTCAGGTCGAATCATGAGTAAATTAGTTGCCACCTGTTCCAACAGCAATTGATGCCATTGTCGCTGTTGGCGTTTCCCTGTAGTTGCCAACAGCGTCAAGAACTGATTAAACAACTGCCGAGTTGATTGGAATGAGGCTTGAAAAGCTGTATGTTCTGACGAAGATACGGCCTGCCACATAATGGTACGTAATCAAGTGTAAGCTAGTAAGTGTGTCCAGATTTCCTTTCTCACCATTGTCGGAGTTTTAGCTGTTAACATCTCCATTTTCAACGTGGTTTTAAGGTAGCGTAAGTTAACTTCTGCCCCTGACCAACGTAGCCCATATAAAAGAGTTAATTTTGGCACCGTATATCGTTGGGCATCGAGTAATGTTGTTACTACAATAATCCGTTGAGATTGAAAACCACGGCGTTGAATACGCAAGCAGACTTCCCGAACCATAAAATTAGAGGGCAATGCCTCAAAGTCCTGATTCATCATGTGTTCTGGACAATGTTTTGGCTTCTCCCATACCACTTTATGGTCGCCTATTCCCAACTTCTTCCCCCGTCGAAAGTCCGTCTTACGCCAATGATTTTTGCGGAAAATAGCATCGGCTCCCTGCTGTTTTACCAAAACTAAATCTAGATAGGGTTTGCTGAATAATCGATCGCAAACTAAGAACAGGAGCGATCGATATATTCAAACTCAACTAAAGATAGATTT
>NZ_JAUBPR010000094.1:0-26207 GCF_036700845.1 Microcoleus sp. S13_C5 | reverse complement strand
CTGCTTGTTTATCCCACCCAACATGATGATGCCTCTAAATTCCCTTGTCAATAGCGTTTGAGATGCGCTTACCCTGATCATAGTAGTCGCCGCCGACTTCATCGGCAGCCTCCATGTATGCGGCAATATCGAGTCCTTCAATTTCCAGTTCATCAGCATTGGGCAGAATCATTTGCTGCATTTGACGCACGATATCCAATTCAGCACCCATGCGGAGATTGTCTTCCTTGAGTCTCTGGTTGAGGGTAATGATTTCGTCGTTGGCAGTTGCCAGTTCTGCCGTGCGTTCTTTAACTTTATCTTCTAACGTTTCAAACGATTCCTTCAGTTGCCCTGCCATGCTGTTGAAGGAATGTTCCAGTGTATCAATTTCCTTAATTTCAATAAAGTTAGTAATGTCTACTCGGTTGTCGAGATTACCAGCAGCAATTTCTTTTGAGGCTTTAGTCAGTTTAAGAATGGGACGAGTCACTGAACTAGCAGTCAGAATTATAATCACCGTCGCTCCAGCAAACGTCAACAAGCACAGTAGAATTGTAGTATGTGTGTTGGCATTGATTCTAGCCATGAAGTCGTTTTCAGGAACAACGACCACTGCCAACCAATCAATTCCCCGGCCATCTTGAATGGGTAATACTTGAATATAGTGCCATGCCCCATTAATCTGAGCTTTCAACTGTTGGCTGCCGTTGATAGCCTTAAAGTTACCAAAACGCTCAAGTAAATGCTGAGCAGTCGCTTTCAGGGTAGCATTTGAACTTTTATCAGCCGGAATACGCTCGATGTGGCGATCGTTCTCCTGACCAATTACTTTAAACGGCTGCGGAATGGTTGAGCTAGCGACTAAATCGCCTGAGCGCTCAATGATGAAACTTTGGCCATTCGGGCTGATGTATAGCTTTTCAATAAATTGAGTGATTCGCACCAAGGTAATGTTCATACATAGAACACCCAAAAGCTTGCCGTTTGATTCGTAAATGGGCTTGACTGACGCAACCTCCAGAGAGGTATTCTGGCGAGAGAAGGCTGGAAAAATGGGACTCGAAGAGGTTTTACCAGCCTGCTTGGCGGCTTTATACCAGGGTCGTTCGCGAGGATCATATTTTGAACTTTTCAGGAATTTTTTTTGATTGCCCTCATCGTCTAGCTCGTATGTTTCTCGCTCGGGTGCGGTGGCGTTTGTCCTTATTTTGAGCTGAAAAGTTCCATTCTCCAAACGTTCAACTCCGACAAACTCACCCTGTTCATTTCCAAAGGAGGGATAATTTGCCAACTCACTTTGCACTACTTGCCAGAAATAGCGCCTCAATCCGTCAAATTCGTCGAGCTTGAGGTTGCCACTTTGGACACCTGCATAAGTGGTTTGTAATACATCATAGGGTTTGTTGAGATAGGTCAAGACCTGTTGTTCTATGCGGCTACTAATCTCACTATTTAACTGTTTTGCTAAGTCATCGATCGCCTTCTGTGCATTACGAAAAGACAGCCATCCTACCAATCCCGTTGAAGCAAGGATAGGAATAATGAAGGGAATAATTAGAACGGTACGGAGGGGAAACTTGTTCAAACGCAATACTTTGGTTGGAGAAGCTTTCTCAGGTGGTTGGGGAAGGGGCGGTTCAGAAAGTTGGGTTTTTTGGAGATTGGTTAGCATGGGATAACTTTTGCTTCCTGGCTGAGTTTAAAAACAATAGGTTGGCGTGGCTCTAGCGAAGCTCTCACTAGGGGCTTTCGTAAGTCTGACGAGATAGCATCTTGCTCTCAACTAGATTCGTTTAGATTGACTAAAAGACTTGATTTATAAGGACGGAGAGATTTAATTATAGAAATTGAGGCGGTGACTACGGCTTTTGGAGTTCTTTTGAGATTCAGCCTCTTTTGTGGCACTGCGTTTGAGATCTCCTACCACTTCCTCGTAAATTTGACTGTCCACGCGATCGCCCCGACGACCATTTTCCAGTTTGATGTCATAAGTTTATGGTTTCGAGGTATTGGCGATCGGTCTATAGCAATGCGGCGGCTGGAGGCTGGGACTTTTTTTCTACCCCTAATTCCGTCCGCTTCAAAACCAACAATGTGATGTCATCAAACACTTTTTGAGTGCCGATATGTCCCCGTAAATCGTCAATCACCGCTTGCTTAATTTCCCCAGCCGACAAATGCCAATTTTGGCTAATGACTTCACACATAGCCTCAAGGCCATACTGTTTTCTCTTAATGTTTTTTGCTTCGGGAATACCATCGGTATATAGAACTATACCATCTCCTAGCTGTAGCTCTATTGAAATGTGGCTGATGAACTTAACAATGTCATCGTCAAGAGCAATAGGAAAGCCCAAATCCATCGTGTCGATACGTTCTACCTGTCCACCTTGGCGCACAATAATTGTTTCTTCATGCTGACCACTGATGCTGACCCATCCTTGGGAGTAATTTAAAATCGCTAGGGTGAGACTTTTTTCGGACTTCATGCGATGCACGTTTTTATACAGGGTGCGGTTGATCACATCTAGAAACCTCACCGGATCTAGTTCGCGGATCTCATTGAGGGTACGAACGGCGGTTTGCGCCATCAGCATCAAGATACCACTTTCAAGTCCATGTCCAGTGACATCGCCGATGCCAAGAGTGACAACGCCATCGGTGTTTAAAACATCATAGTAGTCGCCGCCGACTTCATCGGCAGCCTCCATGTATGCGACAATATCGAGTCCTTCAATTTTTAGTTCAGAAGCATTGGGCAGAATCATCTGCTGCATCTGACGCACGATATCCAATTCAGCACCCATGCGGAGATTGTCTTCCTTGAGTCTCTCGTTGAGGACAATGATTTCGCCGTTAGCGGTTCCTAGTTCTGCGGTGCGTTCTTTAACTTTATCTTCCAGGGTTTCAAAGGCTTCTTGCAGTTGCCCTGCCATGCTGTTAAAAGACTTAGCGAGTTCCCCAATTTCATCATCGCGCTGGTTGTCTGTGGTACTAAAATCACCATTAGTAATTTTTTGCGTTGCATACATTAATTGGCTTATAGGAGCAGCAACTTGGTCACGCAGAACATAAAACAATATTATCACTTCAAGGAGTAGTGAGGTAAATCCCATTATCAGCACAAAGCGAGCGGCTTCTGTAGCTGGTTTCGTCACCACTGCTTTTGGTAAGACCGTAACTAAATACCAATCTGGCTCATCTAACTTCGCTACAGCTAGATATTCATTGTCTTGGGGATTGTCGATAATGACTTGGTTTGCTGACCGATTTTTTGTCCGTTCAAATATTCGTTGTAGGTGGGTATCACCAAATTTCAAAATATCAAAATAGCCAGCTTTTTCTTGAATTTCACTCATTTTATCTGGATGAGCTATCAGGCGACCATCTCCTCGAAAGATCATATTGTAACTTCCTTCAAGGTGTTCTTTTAGCGTCCGATTTATTAGTTCATTCAAGATAATATCGTGTCCAATAGAGGCGATATGTCTGCCTGATGGATCATCAACAGGAGTCACCAAAGATACCATCCAAAGCTTGGGTACTGTGTCGAAATAAAGTCCTGTCCAGGCTGGCTTGCGTTCTGGATTATGTTGTTTGTCAGAAATGTAGAAATACTCTTCTTTCATAAGATTTAAATCCACCTTCGCATCAAGCCCCCAGGGGACTCCAGGCCAATAATTAACTAGGATATTTTCAGGAGCCTCAATATAGGTATCAACAAAGCGGTTATGCCAAGCCGGACCGTAGGTATTTGCTAGGTTATAAAAGGTGATTACTCGCCGACGAATATCTGGATTTATCTGGGCTTGGGGACCGATAAATACACTTGCAAATCGGGTAGTATCAAAGTTTTTAGATAACTGGTCTATAGGACTATTGCGCGTTGTACCATCAGACCACTCAACGAACAATTGATCGAATTCCTCTTGAGGATCGTAATTACCGAGTTCCTGTAGGCGCTGTAGTAAATCCTTCTTAAGTACAGTATGGTTATCTATAGCTAATGTAAATAAAGTCCGTTCCCGTTGGCCCCTTTCTGTAATATATTTAGCAAGTCTATCTAGCCTTTCAGATGTCAGACTTGAAACTAAATGAAAATAACTAATTGTAGTAAATAAAACAATCACAGCACTGATTCTTCCACCCATCTGTGTCAGCGTCTTACGGGTTAAAGATTTCTTTGGTTTGGATGTAGATAATTTCATTGTCACAATGATATTTGGGGGGACTTTTTTCAGGGTAATCTATTTATGATTCAGCACTAATAAGGTGAAATGAGTAAATATTTGTGGCTTTCTGAGTAGTTTAGTAAAAGGAATGTGTTCGTTGCCTGTTTTGTATTATTAGCTCAACGAGTCACCTTCGCCTGTATTACCTGAGTTAGACATAAGGAATAAGCCTCAAACTATTATCTTTACTTGGTTCCATCCGTTTTATAGTTTCCTTTTCTTCGGCAGCTATTGCGAATATTCGCAATAACTGCCGATATTGTCATTAAGTGTTCTAGTTAACACATTATTGACAAGTAGTGAGGAATTACCTGTAACTAATACTAGCAAAGGATTTAAACCTATTCTCTTACGTCGAACTCAGGTATATTATACCCCCGTTGATATGTTCTATATCTGCGCTTTCTTGAAAGCGGATTCAAAGAAATCATATTCCCTGTGCAATTTTAGTTAGGCTGAGGCTGAAAAGTCTGGCTTATAAAACTGCTCAAACAATTTATCAAAAGATTTCACAGGTATAGCAATTAACTAAGAATAATTACGCCTTTAGCATCGCTTCCAGTTGTTGTGATGCGTTATTAGGAGTTTGTACTTGTCGCTTCAAAACCAACAAGGTGATGTCATCAAACACTTTTTGAGTGCCGATATGTCGCCGTACATCCTCAATCACCGCTTGCTTGATTTCTTCAGCAGACAAATGCCAGTTTTGGCTAATAACTTCACACATCGGCTCAAGTCCATACTGCTTTTTGTTAATGTCTTTGGCTTCAGGAATACCATCGGTATATAGCACGATACCATCTCCTGGGTGTAGCTCCATTGAAATATGACTGATGAACTCAGCAATGTCATCGTCAAGAGCAATCGGAAAACCTAAATCCATAGTGTCTATTCGCTCAATTTGTCCACCGTTTCGCACAATGATTGTTTCTTCATGCTGACCACTGATGCTGACCCATCCTTTTGAATAATTTAAAATCGCTAGGGTGAGACTTTTCTCGGAGTTCATCCGCTGGACGTTTTTGTAGAGGGTGCGGTTGATTACATCTAGAAACAGCACAGGATCTAGTTCGCGGATCTCATTGAGGGTACGAACGGCGGTTTGCGCCATCAGCATCAAGATGCCACTCTCGAGTCCATGTCCAGTGACATCGCCGATGCCAAGAGTGACAACGCCATCGGTATTTAAAACATCATAGTAGTCGCCGCCGACTTCATCGGCAGCCTCCATGTATGCGGCAATATCAAGTCCTTCAATTTCCAGTTCAGAAGCATTGGGCAGAATCATTTGCTGCATTTGACGCACGATATCCAATTCGGCACCCATGCGGAGATTGTCTTCCTTAAGTCTCTTGTTGAGGGTAATGATTTCGTCATTGGCACTTGCTAGTTCTGCCGTGCGTTCTTTAACTTTATCTTCTAACGTTTCAAACGATTCCTTCAGTTGCCCTGCCATGCTGTTGAAGGAATGTTCCAGTGTATCAATTTCCTTAATTTCAATAAAGTGAGTAGTGTCTACTCGCTTGTCGAGGTTACCAGCAGCAATTTGTTCAGCAGCTTTAGTGATTCGGATAATGGGAATGGTAATCGAGCGGGCAGTCAGGACACCGAGTACAATTGCCAAAGCTAGTGCTGCTAAACACAGTAAGATTGTGTTGCGGGTATTAACATTGATCTCCCCCATAAAATCGGACTCTGGAATCACTAGGACGACTACCCAGTTGAGTCCCAACTTATCTTGCCAAGGTGTGACAGACACAAACGTTTTTTCATTGTTAATTTTCATTGAAAGCATTTGGCGGGTGCTGATCTGACCAAATGTGCCAAAGCGATCGCGCAACTGTTGAGCCGACTCCCGCAGCAGGGGTTCTTGGCTTTGAAATACATTCAGGCGTTGGGCTTTGCCATCAACTTCCCTGTAGGATTTCTCCTGGCTGGAACTGGCAATAATCATGCCATCCCGTTCCATGATGAAAATTTTGCCAGAGGAACTGATGTGTAAATTACGTAGGAAATCACTGATTTGGGACAGAATGAAATCTGCTGTCAGTACACCCCTCAATCGCTTCGATGAGTCATACACCGGGTAGGTAGAAACAACGGAAATGATGTCAGGGCGATCCACCCATTGATGGATGGGATTCCAGGTTGGTTTACCCTTAGCTACCGTATTTTTATACCATCCATCTTCCCTGGGATTCCAGGTTCCCCCCGTTGACAAAAGTTTTTTTAGATTGCCCCTTTCGTCAAGGGAATAGCGTTTGGTGTGCGTTACATCGGGTGCTTCTATCCTTTCTGTATATAGAGAACCATCGTCTCCTCGTTCAAGGGCGACACACTCTCCTTGCTGGCTACAGAACACAATATTACTGAGCTTTTCAGACAACTTCATTTCCCGCCAAAAAAATCGTCTGGTTGTATCGAAATCCTCTGGGTTTAGCATCCCCAGGTCGATCGCCTGTGCATTAATTCCATTCACTTGTTGGGGTGTTGCTAAGTAGTTACTTAACTGCTGACTGACGCGGCTATTCACCTGATTACTGAGTTGGGTTGCCAAGTCCTCAACGGCTTTTTGCCCATTGCGGAAGGAGAGATAACCAACTAACCCAACAGCCGCTACAATTTGCAAAACGAAGGGAACGACGAGGGCTGTACGGAGACGCAATTTACGAGAAGTATTTTTCACAGATTTTATGGGGATATAGCAATCCTAAATGATTGGCAAAATTATACATGAGCAAGATGCTCACACTGCAAGGATTCTGGTCTCAATCAATTTTGCCAATCATTTAGGATTGCTATAGTAGTTAACTAAGAATAATTCACCCGTTCAGTATGGGTTCCAGTTGTTACAGTACGCTATTAGGAGTTTCTACCTGTTGCTTCACAACCAGCATGGGAAGATCATCACTGGCTTAGCGGGACACAAACTGCGTTTTAAGCCTAAACAAAGCCTACACTGGCTTTATATGAAGCTGTAGAAATCCCTGTTTTCTTGTACCCAGCATATTTATGGGATTTGCTCTCAGCAGTTTACAGGCAATATGCGCTGTATTATACAGATATTTGGGTCATATATGAAAAAGTTTTCCCTCGCAAGCGACACTAATCTGGCTGGAGAGATCCGGGCAAAAATTTTGATATCGAAACATTTAATAACACCCTGCTGCCCAGGATATCTCGCTATTGTAATAAAAACTCTGTCATTGTATAAAAAGCTGTCCCATCATGTGGGGATATCTGGTATTTTATCTATCATTACAACGCTTCTTTACGCCTAAAAGTGTTTAGGATTTTTCCTGGCTATGCAGAACGACCCAAAAATTTAAGTTTAGTAACGAAACTTGCCTGGGAATTTTGAGATAATTTACTCAAAATAGTCGAATTTAGCACAGTTTGTGGCAGAAATAGTTCACGCCATTAAGAATTCAGTCAGTTTTATTTACAGCAAAATAGTTTATTTTCATCCATCTGTTTTGTATTTTTCCAACCTGAGTAAATTTACCCTACATACTCTCCCGCATTCGCACCAGAAATTCCCTAAAATTTAACACATCTTAATCTGGATTAAATCAAACAAAAATGCAGAAATAATGTAAGTCAGGTTGAGCAGATAGCCGATATACAAGCGTTTATCTAGTTTCAATAAATTTTATTATTTATGTAGGGGATAATTTCAGATAGCCCCTACATCATCTTTGCTCCCACTGGCTTATTTTTGCAGCGGATTGAGTTTCGTAACCGAGCTTTCCTTGGCATCTTCAGCGCTATCTTTGAGGAAACCAGAAGCATCCTTAAAGGCGGCGCCTACTCTCTCTAAAATATTGGCATCGGGATCGCTGCGGTCGAATACGGGTTGAGCCTTAGCCGGCTGTCCGTCTGGCGAGTCTAACAGAGTTTTATCTCCGCCGAGTTCGAGGTCGAACTTGTCAGTTTCCATCGGTGCAGAACCCGGATAAAGCAGCTTTGAGGAATTAGTTTCACCGGTAGTCGCAGCCAGGAGACGATCGCCCACGATCGACAAATCAGCCCGATTCTTTTCTGCTTGAGCCGGCGATTGATTGACTTTAGGGTCGGTAGACATTTGATAATTCGTGTATCCATCTCCACCGGCCTTGTGGGGGTTATTCATTCCTCCCATTTGAACGGGAGGATTCTCAGGCCGAGCACCTCGAACATCGCCAGCATTGCAAGCGGTGCTGGTAAACAGCAGCACACCTGCCATCAATACAGTCAAAAATTGACCGATACGCAGTCTTTTAAAAAAAGCAGTTACTGTGTTCACAAAATTTTTCCAATTGTTTACTACTACTTGTCAAGAGTAAAAATAAACTCCTCACACCTGCCTCTAACGGCGGTGATATTTTGCCGCATATTGCTATCTATTTTTTTCTAACCTTAGAGGGATTGAAAAAGTGCGATTGCCTTTGAGAGATTATTTTTGGTATGAGTAACACGCCGATATCTAGAAACCCGGTAAAAAAACCGGGTTTCTAGATAAAGTTCGGTTGAGAAACTCGCGTACCCGACGGAGAAGAAAAGGGGGGAGGTAGTTTCAAAGCGTAGTCTTCGGCTGCGTGCGTTCCAATAATTGCTCACAAAAGCTTTTTTGTTTTTGACCACGCCCAAAAACGGATACTTGCGAACTACTCCTGTTGTGGAGTTATAAAAATCTTAGACTCTTGTTCAAGCACCTAGATTCATCTGTGGAGTAAACCTAACCTCTAAAATCTCAAATCCACTGATTTACCCTACCAGCTACTAACCTCAGAACGCTACTGCTACTCTGGGAACTTTTCGACTTTCGCTTCAGCTTGCAAAGTCAGCACACCAGCTTCCACATTTAGCTGCTGAATTCGCAGGGACATTCCCTCAAGTTCAAAATTTCGCAAGTTTAAAACTTCACCAGCTTTGTCCGCCAAAGCTTCAGTTAACTCGGGCGAAAATTCCTTGTTTTCGGGATACTCGATATCCTGAAGAGAAATTGCCCAACCGCCCCCTGCGATCTCAGGTTTTGATGTAAAATAAATCTTTTCCGTGGAGTCCGTTTCCCGCACCAATACCTCAGCATTTAAAGCGATTTTTCCGGTTAGCAATTGGCACTCAATAGTTTTAACGTCTATTGTCCGCAGTTGTCCGTCAACAGTAACTTTTAAGTTTTTCAGTTTCCTGCTGATGTATTCGGAATTAAAAGCGCGGTTGATATCGCTTTCTGTTAAAACTGCGCGTGCCGCACCGAAGGCAGGGCCGTTCAGTTCAATTTTGCCAAACATAGCGGTCAGGGGATTGACAGCAATATCCTTTATGTGAATTTGCAAATCTTCCACGCGCAAATCTTGTTGCATTACCAACCCTGTGCCCTCAACCGCAACGGCCTCCACTGATCCCTGGGCTAGCTGGATCGGATCGGTATTAACTGTGACAGACAAAGTTTCGGATTCGTCTAATTTGCTAGCAATAGCAATCTCTGCCACTTTGTCGATCGCCTGTTCCCCTAAACTTCTATTTTGTTGAAGCACGCTCAGAATTCCTAATAATTATTGTTTTAAAAATAGTAGTTAATACTTAATTGAGTTAGCGTCTTCCTCTCGGCAGGTTTCTCCTCTGAAAAAAACTCAGCCAAAGACAGAGGGTTTCCACAAAATTACTAAAATTATTAAGCTGCTCTTCGGCGCACTCTACATTGACTCGGTGGCGAAGCGGTGAAAAATCAAAAACTCGGATTTTTGCCAAAAGTCTTTTCTAGAAGTTCCATCGCCCGCTACAATAAGTAAGAGCCGGCACCGCTTTTTGCAATGAATTCAGAATCAACTCTCGCTAGACTACAAGCTACACTTCCCGACGGAAAACTGCCTTCTAGCTACGGGGTATACTTCAAAAACACCCTAGTAGCCCTATGTCACGCCCTAGAAGACCACATTTTGCAAACCAGTGGCGGGGACAAGAGCGAACTCCAACCCTTAGTTTTGGTAACGTTTCAGCAGGGTAAATGGTATTTACAGGAAGCCGATCGCTACCTAGATATTGCTAATGCCTCTCGGCGCGTTGTCATAGGTGCAGTAGCCGACAGCGGTTTCGCTACCCACAAAACCGGGCAATTAGAAAATGTATCTTTAATAAATCTCGATGAGATCGACCCCTTAATCCAAGAATGGAATTTAATCATCCTCGCCCCGACATACAAAGCAATGGTGCTTTGCCGCGAACTTTCAGACCAGGAATACTTGCCAGAAGGCAAGCCTGAAGTAGATACAGAACGAAAGTTCTACGGTTTGTGGTCGTTTGACCAGTCTTTGGTGTCGGCTGCTGCTGAAATTTTTATAGAACAGACGCGACATTACAACTCTCCTCTGGCAGACAGTTTGCTGGAAATGTACCACGAAATCTTGGCTACCAAAGGCCCGCCCTTGGCCGACATTAGTGGCGTGGTATCGCGGATAGTCACTTACCTGCAAAGTTCTCAGCAGCAAATGGTTGCAATTAACCGCCAAACCCGCGAGTTGTGGGAATTGGAAGGTCAAGCTTTGCGCGTCAGCCGCAATTTGAACGCTAACAAACTTCAAGCTTTTCTGCGGATGGCCCAGCGCGTGGACGAACGCGATACCTCAAATCCTACAGCGTCTTTGCAGGTGGCCGCTTTGTCGGAAACTTTGGGTCAACTGCTGGATTTGCCGGCTTTGCAGTTGCGGAGGCTGCGGCTGGCTGGATTGGTGTTTCGAGTCGGCTTAGTTTCTGCCCCGAATGAGGTGTTCGATCGCACTCCCGAGGCTTTTGACCCAGCAACTTTCTCATTTTGGCGCGATCGCAGTTTCATTGGTTCCCAACTGCTGCAAGCAATGCCGGAGCTAGCACCTGTGGCGGAAATTGTCAAGCACCAACTAGAATATTGGGACGGCAGCGGCAGGCCAGAGGGTTTGCGAGCCGAAACCATACCCGTTGCTTCGCGGATTTTGGGGTTGGTCGCTGATTTTCAAGAATTGACTCAACCGCGTGGCGATCGTCCGGCTTTGAGTTTGAGCGAAGCTTTGGAACAGTGCCGCGAACTGTCTGGCACTCGCTTCGATCCGGCTTTGGTGGAAACTCTCAGCAACGTCGTCAGGCTGGCAGAAATGGGTTTGATGGAGTTACCAACTCGCCCGAGCCAACTGCCAAACGTATGGTTGGAGGATTTGGGCGATCGAACGACCGCGACCGCTCCGGCATTATAGAATAACTGGATTGGTAATGGGCGATCGGTAATGGGTAATTGGGAACTTGTACAGAGCTTGTGCTGAGCGCAGCCGAAGTGCCTAGCCGAAGTATTGGGCATTTAAAACTCAGCACAAAATCTTTTCCCACACTACAAAAAATCAGCCTGTGCTTGCTAAGCGCACCCTACCACTGCCAGTTGTAGCCCCTGCCTGTCTGTGTGCTAATGACTAATGACTAATGACTAATGACTAATGACTAAAAACTAATGACTAATGACCTCGAAGCCATACGCAAAGGCAAAATTTTGATGTTGGTCGGCACTGATTTAGCCGGCAAAGACTTAGCGGGAGCCGATCTCGCCGGTGCTAACTTGTCTCAAGCCAACTTGAGTGGAGCTAATCTCGCCGGCGCTAACTTGCAGCGGGCCGTATTGCGAGCCAACCTCCGAGGCGCTGACTTGAGCGGCGCTGACTTGCGAGGCGCAGATTTTCGCAATGCCGATTTGCGGGGAGCTTCCTTCGCTAACGCTTTAGTCCGCGACGCAAGTTTTGGGGGTGCTTTTTTGACGGCGGCATCCATCGGCAATTTGGATTTGAGCGGTGTCGATTTGCGCGGTGCCGATTTGCGGGGCGCTGCTTTGGCTAGGGCAATTTTGCTTGGTGCCGATTTGAGCAATGCCAATTTGTCCGGCGCAGATTTGTCGGGAGCTGACTTGGAAGAAGCGATCCTGAATGGAGCCGTACTGCGCGGCGCTAACCTGACGGGGGCTAATTTGCTTTGCGCCATGATCGAACAAACCGTTTGGGATGGAGCTTTGCTCGATCGCGCTTGTCTCCAAGGCACCCCCCTGAGCCTTTAAATTTCAACAATGTTGTTTTGAAGACAGACAAAAAAACAAGATCTGCTTATAGAGTGAATAAGCACAAGCGATTTTTACATTTCTTAATATAGGGTTATAATGGCGACTGTAGATGAGCAAACGAATAAATGGTAGCAGCTTTGTTTAGCGGTACATCCTTTCAAGGTCAAAGTGGCGATCGCCTTGTTAGTAAAGTAGCAGGAGCTGCGATCGCAGCCTTATTCAAGCGTTCTGAAAAGGCCGAGGCCAACATCCGAGTCGAACCAGTAGCCAAACTCTTGCAGGGAAGCATCGACGGTTTCGACTTTGTTGGCAAAGGTATGTTGATGTACAACGGCCTTCGCATAGAAGTGATGGAACTTTACCTGCAAGCAGTCTCCATAGATTTTGGAGCGATTTTTGCAGGTCAAGTGAAATTGCGGCAGCCTACCCAGGCAAATATGCGAGTAGTCTTAAGTCGATCGGATTTAACCACCTCATTCAATACACCTTTTGTAGTTGAAAAACTCCAGAAGCTGAAGTACCAAGAGCAATCTCTGCACTTTCAAAACACTGAAGTCAGCTTCGGAACCGACAAATCAATTCGGCTTCAGTCCGAAATTACCGTAGGCGATGCCAGCGAACCGGTCAAAATAGATATTACAGCTCAGTTGCAAGTAGAAGACCGACGTAAAATCCAATTTGTCAGCGTTACTTATGGCGGTGACGAGCAAGCAGTAGACTTGGGTCAAGCTATAATTGCCCACGTAAATAACTTGCTAGACTTAGACAAATTTGCCTTAGAAGGCACTCAACTGCGAGTAGACCGCTGCCGAGTTCAGAACGACGAGCTGGTTTTCTACGGTTGGGCTGGTATCGAACAGTTCCCCAAAGGCAAGCGCTAAACCTCAGCAGGCTGAGGTTTGCCAAGCCATCTAGTTTGGAAAAAGAGCATTTTTCAGTTAGCAAACAACCCGCACCGGCGGGTTTTGCTTTAGATTTTAGATGGGAGGAAAAATCTAAGATTTAAAATCTCGCATCTAAAGTCGATCGACGCAAAATCAGCACTGAGGTTGATTCGATCGGGCAAATTATTTTGATAGATTTAAATAATAAATTCAACCACCCTCAAGAATAAAGATGCTCGGATTTTATTTATTTTGTATCTACGTCGCAGTCTTGTCCGTGTTGGCCGGGTCCGGCAACCGCCGGTCTGAGAAATGGTGGGTAGAAATTGTCACCGATTTGCCCCACTGTACCTACTATTTTGGCCCCTTCGACACCGACAAAGAAGCTTCCAGCAATACTCCAGGCTACATAGAAGACTTGGAAAGCGAGGGAGCCAAAAGGCTTAGCATCCGCATTAAACGGTGTCAGCCTTCTCATCTCACCATTTGCCAAGAGGAAGTCTCAGAAAGTGTAGCAATTTAATGATTTTGAGTTTTGAGTTAACTCAAATCTCAACAATAAGATAAAAAGGCTCTTTTTCTAGTCCTTGCCTTGCGGACTTTGTATGTCTAGCAGTGACTTACAGCCACCCCGCCTACAACTCTTCTCCACCGAAATGCTGATTTTAGACAGCACCAACTCTCAAAAATTACCTGCGTCAAATCAGCACTGAGGACGAGCCGATCGAGTTATTTGCCCGGATAAGTTGAGAAGAGGAAAAACTACTCAACTTGTTGCAGAGGTGAATTATGTTTGAAGTTTATATGTTCGGTCTGTTCTTGGCGGCGGTTTCGATACTGACTCAACCGATGGCCAGCAGTAGAGGTCGCGAGTGGTGGGTGGAAGTTGACACAGATTCGCCCAAGCACACCTATTACTTTGGCCCCTACGACAGCAAGGATGAAGCTTCTAATAACACTAACGCCTACATCACAGACTTGGAAAAGAAAGGAGCTAAAAACATTAGCATCAACATCAAGCAAGGTCGCCAACCCAGTCAGCTAAAAGCTAGCGAAGAGTCTTGAGAAAGTGGAATGCTCAACTATTATGAATAGGTTGATCAAGCTAAATCTGCTCGGGTGCGGCTTCACAAATATCGATGAGTTCAGCTCCCGGATATTCGTAAACCCGCCTCAACCCGAGGGATGATTCACTTTCCTTTGTGATTTTGTTTGATACAGGCAATGGAAGTTTTTTCAAAGTAGCGCCTGGTTTAAATTGCTCCGGGGATTAAAAGTGCGATTTGCTTTAATTTTTTCATAGCATTCGCGTTCTACAGTGCTAATTTCTTTCGGTGGCACGATCGCAATTTTTACTAACAAATCAGTCCGCTCGTCTTTCTTGGGTTTCGGCCATCCTTTGCCCCGCAACCGCAAAGACTGACCCGAACGAATCCCCGCTGGAAATTTCACAGTGATCATACCTTCAGGCGCAGGCACTTCAATTGAAGCTCCCAACACCGCTTCGTCGGGAGTTATCGGCACTTCGCAGACCAAATTCTCTCCCTCAAATTGGAAGAAAGCGTGAGGCAAAACTTCTAATTTTAGGTACAAATCTCCCTGTTGCTTCGTGTACGGATCAACTTGACCTTTGCCTTTTACCCGAATTTTACTGCCGGTTTTCACTCCTGCTGGAATCGAAACTTCGCCCGTGGCGACTCGCTTAGAAGTTCCCCGAAATGCTTCCCCCAGAGTCAGGGAAATGGCGACCTCGGTGTCGAGAGAGCTTCCTGCGGTGCGGTTTTCGTACCCCGCGAAATCTTCAAATCCGCCAAAACCTGTGGGTCCGCCGCTGCTGGTGCGGTAGTTACTGTAATTCCACTTGGCGTTGCGGCCACTACCCGCACTGCTACCTGCGCGGCCTAGCAGGGCATTGATAAATTCGTCAAAACTGCCGTACTGGCTGAAGTCAACCCCGCCAAAGTCTACAGCCGTACCGCCCCCGCCTGGCCATCCGCCTGGAGTGGTGGCAGCTTGCTTCCAGTATTGACCGTATTGATCGTATTTTTTGCGTTTTTCTGGGTCTGAGAGCACTTCGTAAGCTTCGTTTACTTCTTTAAAACGAGCTTCGGCTTCTTTGTTGCCGGGGTTCATGTCCGGGTGATATTTGCGGGCTAGTTTGCGGAAAGTTTTTTTAATTTCGTCAGAGCTGGCAGTTTTGTTGAGTCCCAAAATAGCGTAATAGTCTTTAAAATCTGTTGCAGCCATTAAGCAATCCCCTCTTTATTAGTTGTTATTTGTTAGTTGTTAGTTGTTAGAAAGAATAAATCCCAAATTAGCCGCAGGATGGCGCATTAGTATAATGCCAGGAGCCGAAGTGCCTGCGGCATCTCATTCAAATTATAGGTTATCAAAGGTTTGGACTTGATCGAGTTCGGTTGTTGCTTGGCGTTCGATCGCAATTTCCGCACTCCGCTGCTATTTAAGATTTTATAGCATTCGGCTCTCTCGTGCACAAGGGAGCCGGAGCAGCCGCCTCTAGAAATGCTTTTGGCATTCGACAGCAAAAACCATGCTTTCATCAATTAAGAACGTCCTTACCCTATAGACCGTTGTTATACCTGTGAGCTTTGAGATGGTGAAACTCCTGTGGCGAAAACTTTTGGAGAGTTATGAGGCTTAGGGCTTTTGGGAGGCGGCAGCCCGGTTGAGAGGAGGCGGGGAAAGCTGCTGCTGTTGCTGGCGCGAACCCAGGAGGGTTGACCGAAAGCATCCAGGATACAAGCCCCCGGATTCACCCGTCCAGAAATAAAAAACCTGTATCCGATGAAACTTGCCCCCCGCATTTATCCGTGGGGTCAATGCTTCAATTCTTTAATCTTTAATCTCAAATCTAAAATCTAAAATCGAGTGACTGGCGCGGACGATCGATTTTTTTTTTCTTTTTTTCCGGGGCGCGGTGCGATGGCTACGCCCCGGCTTACGCCTACGAACTTCTCGATATGAGCTTTATCACCCAATCCAAATCTTAGCAGGTTTTCATAAGCAAGTTCGCTCAAATCTGGTGTCTGAATTGTGACTATATAATACCCTAAACTGCGCCGTTCTTCCACAAAATTTCTAGATATTTTTTCTTCACACCAGACCCATGCTAGAGAATTTTATTTTTACAACCTCTGAAGAGATTTAAGTCAAACTAATATAACATAATTTCTCTGGTGTCTGTTAGCTACATCACACACTTTTATAAAACATTAAGATAGGATAGAAGAGCGATAAGCTTTTAAACGTACCAGGGTGCTAACATTATGAATTATTTGCTAAGTTGGCCTTGCGGCTGCTGCGACGATTGGAAAGATAGTTCCGAGAGTTCTGTTCTACTCAGAAACGGGCAGCGCATTTGTCAGTCGTGCTACCAGCGCAAATACAAGAATCAGAAGCTATTCGCCAGACGCAGGCGATCGGACATATCTGTATCACGGCAGACAGTAACAGAGACTGTCGCTTATTAATAATGCGCGAGGCTTGGAATAAAGCCAAGTATTTCGACAACCTCGCATCAGCGGTGGGAATTAATAATCAACAAAGAAAAAAATGAATTTCGTCATCAGTCATCAGTCATCGGTCATTGGTAATCTGTCACTAATTTACTTATTTATCATCAGTCACTTGCTGGGAGGTAACAGATTTTAACTTAAAAAACTAATGACTGACGACTAATGACTAATGACTAATAACTAAATGATAGTTCCATCAGGAATTGTGGCATTTTTCAGGACTACGACAATGCCGCTGCGGATGTAAAAACCTTGGTTTTCGCGGTTGGCTTCTTCCACTTGGTCTTTATTAATTATTTGAACATTGCGGCCAATGCGGGCATTTTTATCCACAATCGCGCGGCGAATTGTAGTATCTGCACCGATACCGAGGGCGACGCCGCCGTTGTCCAAACTCGAATGCCGTTCGGCGTCGGGTTCGTAGAAGTCAGCACCCATTACCAGGGTGTCTTGAATCGTACATCCAGCTTCAATGCGCGATCGAACTCCCAACACAGAATGGTCGATCCGGCACTGTTTGAGAATGCAGCCTTCAGCAATAATCGATTCCGTCACGTGAGTATCTAAAAGCTTAGTCGGCGGCAAGAAACGCGGGCGAGTATAAATCGGCGCATTTTCATCGTAAAAACTGAAAGGCGGCTGAGGCTGTTTTGTCAGAGCCAAGTTAGCCTCGTAAAAAGCCTCAATGGTTCCGATATCTTCCCAATAATCGTCAAACAAATAAGCTTGAACGTTGTGGTCTTTTGCATTATTCGGAATAATCTCTTTACCAAAATCAGTTTGGTTGGGAGATTCTTTCAGAAGTTTAATCAGAACTTCTTTTTTGAAGACGTAAATCCCCATCGAAGCAATGTAAGGACTTTCCTGAGCCTGCTGCGCTGTCAGTCCCAGTTTAGTAGTATCCACCTGCATTTGTTTGAGCGCATCGCCTTTTGGCTTTTCGCTGAAAGAAACAATGCGGCCGGTGTCGTCGATTTTCATCAAACCAAAATCTGAGGCCCGCTTCTCGTCCATTGGCAAAACCGAGAGGGTGATATCGGCGTTGGTTTCGCGGTGTCTGTGCACAAACTTCTGGTAGTCCATGCGGTAGAGGTGATCGCCCGAAAGAATCAAGTATTCGTCAACGTCCCACTCTTCTAGCAGCCAGAGATATTGGCGAACTGCGTCGGCTGTGCCTTGAAACCAGTTGGGGTTTTCCTGAGTTTGCTGGGCGGCGAGCACCTCGGCAAATCCCTCGGTGAAGCCGGAAAACTGGTACGTGCGAGCGATGTGACGGTTCAGGGATGCCGAGTTGAATTGCGTGAGGACGTAGATTTTGACTATTTCCGAGTTGATGCAGTTGCTGACAGGAATATCGATGAGGCGATATTTGCCTGCGAGGGGAACTGCGGGTTTGGCTCGCAGTTTGGTTAGGGGGTAAAGGCGGGTGCCTACACCGCCACCGAGGATGATGGCTAAAACTTTTTTCAAGGAACTTTCTCCCTAGGGTCGATTAACTCTCCAAGTACAGTGTCGGATGGTGAGGGCTTCTTGACAAGGGGGGGGAGCAAGGAAGTTTTGAGTTTTGAGTTATGAGTTGAGTCGCTTACACAGAAACCGGGTTGTTTAATCCAAATACTTCTTCTAACCCTCAATAAGAGTTAAAAAACCCGGTTTAGAAGAGTTGGAGTGTTTTCGGGGCTGGAGTTATGGCTTTTGAGTTGTGAGTTAAAATACCCCTCTATCAATAATGGATATTTAAAAAAGTTGGGAGTTGTGAGTTAAAACACCCTTCAATAAATAAGGGCAGTTTAACAAAAGAATAAGGTTTGGGGTTTGGGCTGTTAATTACAAGTTTTTTGGGTAAATTCCCCGTTTTCACAATTTCTCGATCGAGGCTCAGGGCGCTGTTGTTCTTTTTCAAGGCAGGTTGATCGCACCGCCACGCTCGCTGACTCTCTGTATGGGCCCAAAGTGCGCTCTGGTTCTGCTTGAATGTGATCCGGTTCTTTTTGCTGGCGTTCCTGTTATCTGAGTTTGTCCGACTCCACAGCAGTCAGAAAGCGTCGCCCGCCGGGACGATAAATTTCTAGGTAGAGTCAGTTTTCCATCTTAGATTGACTGCAAATTTGTGTAATATTTTACAATTTGTCGATCGACAAAATTCGATAAAATGTCTATTCTCTACCAAAAGCTAGATCCCCTAGAAACCCCTGCTACTGTAGCCTAACCCCTAAAAGCTAGAAAAAGTGTATGCAAATTCAAACGCCGGACTGGGTTAAAAACGCCGTATTCTACCAAATATTCCCTGATCGCTTCGCCAAAAGCAAACAGCCTCGCAAACGCATGCTGCAAAACTTCATGTGGGAAGAATGGCACGCAATCCCTACCCTGCAAGGCTACAAAGGTGGCGACTTGTGGGGCGTGATGGAACAGCTAGACTACTTGCAAGACTTAGGCATTAACGCAATTTACTTCACCCCCATATTTCAGTCGGCCAGCAATCACCGCTACCACACCCACGACTACTATCAAGTCGATCCGATGTTGGGTGGCAATCCAGCTTTTAAAGAGCTTCTAGACGCCGCCCACGATCGCAACATCAAAATTGTCCTCGACGGCGTATTCAACCACGCCAGCCGCGGCTTTTTCTTCTTCCACGACATCCTCGAAAACGGCCCGCATTCTCCTTGGGTGGATTGGTTTAAAATTGAAGGTTGGCCGCTCTCTGCCTACGACGGCAATTTTCCTGCTAACTATGCTGGTTGGGATGGGAATCGAGCCCTTCCTGTATTCAATCACGACAATCAAGAAGTGCGAGAATACATCATGGAAATCGCCGAATATTGGATTAAATTCGGCGTCGATGGCTGGCGGCTGGACGTTCCTTTTGAAATTAAAACCCCGGGATTTTGGCAGGAATTTCGAGACCGAGTTAAAGCAGTTAATCCCGAAGCTTACATTGTGGGCGAAGTTTGGGAAGATGCCAGAGAATGGCTCGACGGTACTCAATTTGACGGCGTGATGAATTATCTGTTTGCTGCGCCGACTATTGCTTTTGCAGCGGGGGACAGGGTAGATTTAACTCAAATTGAAGGCCGTTCCTACCATCCCTATCCGCCGCTTTTTGCTAAAGAGTACGGCGACAAAATTCAGCAGGTTTTGGAACTGTACCCGTGGCCAATACAGCTAACTCAACTTAATTTGTTGGCTAGTCACGATACTGCAAGGTTGTTAACAATTGCAGGAGGCGAGAAAGCTAGTGTCGAGCTCGCAACTTTGCTGCTGTTAACTTTTCCCGGAGCTCCTAGCATTTACTACGGCGATGAAGTTGGTTTGCCCGGTGCTCTCGATCCCGATTCTCGCCGCAGTTTTCCCTTACAAGGTCAGTGGGAACTTGATGTTTTAGATTATCACAAGCAGTTGATAGCTTTGCGGCACAAATACGCTGCCCTCCGCACAGGTTCGTACCAAGTTCTGTTTGCTGAGGGAACGGTTTACGTTTTTGCCCGAATTTTGGGGGATGAGGAAATAGTTGTTGCTGTCAATGTCGCGACCGAAGAAGCTAATATTAGCTTTGAGCCAGCTAATCTGAAATCTCCTCACGATAAATTGCTGTTTGGGAAAGGCGAGTTTGTTTGGAAAGGTGACGGGGAAACTCGGCATTTAGAATTGATGCTGCCGGCGCGATCTGGATTGATTTTAGGTTCGGATAATTAGTTAAGCAATTACGCAAGTGTCACTATCCAATCGACTTGTAGGGTGCGTCAGACCGAGTTATGGACGGATGATCGATGGTTTGGGCTCTGACGCACCTTACTAATTGTGACACTTGCGTAAGTTCTCTAGTTTAAAATGTAAGGTGCGCCCATAAGCACCCTAGTAAAATTAGAGAGACCGCAAGTTTTATTCGGCTGCAACCATTGCTGGTAGTAGCACCGAATCAATGATATGAATGACGCCATTGTCGGCAAGAATATCTGAAGTGAGAACTTTAGCATCATTCACTTTAATGCCGTCAGAAGTATCAATTCCTACCACAGAACCTTCCACTGTTTCAGCAGAACTTAACTCAAGCAAGTTCTCAGTTAGTACCTCGCCAAACAGAACGTGATAGGTCAGAATTTTCTTGAGCTTGGGTATGTCTTCGAGCCAAGAGGCAATTGTGTTCGTAGGAATTTTGGCAAATGCCTCGTCAGTTGGTGCTAAGACAGTGTAGGGGCCCGGACTTTGCAATAAATCTAACAAACCAGCCGCTTCAATAACAGTCACGAGTGTTCTGAAAGAGCCGGCATTGGTGGCAGTCTCGACAATATCAGCCATGATGTTTTTCAGGAGTGCAAGTAGCAGAAAATGAATCACAGGCGACAATCATTTTAGCAATTTACACATATCAGAAAATGGATCGGAGGGATGATGATTATTTTAGCCATTATAAGTTAATTGGGTTGTCGACCCTTATGGCTCGGCGCGATCGACCTTTTTGCCTTATACTTGGGTCGCCTCCTCCCCTTTGCGGAAAAACTGCTTTAAAATCTCTCCGGGCTCTCTGTCCCAGGTGTCGATATGTTCGTAAATTAAACCGTCTTTATCCAGTTTATAAGTAGAGTAGCCGTTAAAAAAAATCCGAGCTTTCCAGGGAACCCGCAGTGTCCCGCGAACAGTCCAATTTGCCACAATAGTATCAGGGGCTGTCTGACCTACGTCGTGCAGGTCGAAGTAAATCTCGTTAAAGAATAGCTGCCCGTGAAATCGCAGAGTCCAAAAGATAATACGATAATTGATTTTTCCTTTAAATTTGTTAACAGGGTCTTGAAAATAAACATCTTTTGTGTAGATGTCGTAGGAGATGTCTTTCTCAAACAGCGTCGGAAGATCCGCTTTCAGGGTGTCTACTGCTTGTTCTACCTGCATTTGATATTCGATCGCGCTCAAACTACCACCTTGTGACAGTATTAATTTATGACTTTAAATGAATAATCTCGATCGGCAGCGGGAGGAGCAAAAAATTGATACTTCATCCAGCTCTAATCTTACCTCTAATTATATTGTCCGCCTCGGCCTTTCTGCTGACCCGGACTTGCGACATCGAAACCTTGGCACAGATTTGACAGAACACCCCCACTCCTCTGACATTCTCGCAGAAATCAACAGCGGCAAGCTGTTGATTGTAGATAGTCGTCGCCGGAACGGCCTAATTTTGATTAAACGTTTCCACGCGGAGTTTGCCGGACCTGGGGCTGCCGTTGGGGGCGCTTTTGATGTTGACTCTCAGCAGGCGATTCCCGTGGGCGATTTTTGTTTGGTTTGCCCTCACTCTCCCGAAGAAATACAGAAAGCTTTTGGAATTCGGCGCCAGTGGGTGCGGTTAATGGAACAGTTAACGGCAAAGCCGATAGCTTTGGAACGCGCACAAATGGTTTTAACTCAGTTTGAACAATATTTGGATTCGGAAACGGTGGCACTAATTCCCGATGAAGCTTTGGCACTTTTAGTAGGCGTATTTCCCCAAACCATTTGGGTGGCGCGACACATTGATAAATAAAAATGGCATGGTAATTTGCTTGACTTCATACCATTTCTAAGGGGTTTTGTCAATTCAAAATCGCTGTGATTCGATCGACTGTCCGCTGATTTTCCTCCGGGCTACCCACCGTAATTCGCAAACCTCCTCCCGTATGCCTAATTAAAGTACCTCCCTCTTTTAGCTGCTGCATGATTTGTTTGTGTTCCTGTTCGGCAGATTTGCCCTCGTCGGCTTTCACCCGCAGGTAAACGAAGTTAGCCGCACTCGGCCAAACTTGCAATTTTTGATGCTGAGTGAGCGCTGCAATTAATTTTGCTCTTTCTGATAGAGTTTCGGGAATGGTTGCTAGCAATAACTGCCGCTGCGCTAGGGCTAACTCGGCTGCGGTTTGCGAGAAACTGGGAAGGTTGTAGGGGAGGCGGATTTTTTCTAAGGCGGCTGTGAGTTCGGGATGGGCGATCGCATATCCGACTCTCATTGAGGCTAGTCGAAATGCTTTGGAAAATGTGCGTAAAATTATCCAATTCGGGTGATGGTGCAATTGGTCTGCTAAAGTATTTTGGCTGAATTCAAAATAGGCTTCGTCAATTACTACTAATATCTCTTCGGGTAAAGTTGACAACCATTCTATTTCATCGGTTGTCAAAGCATTGGCTGTGGGGGAATTGGGATGAACGACAAATACGGCGCGCACGGGGGGATTTTGATTTTGGCCGTTAGCGCAGCCCTCGGAGAGGATCGCCCTTTTAGCAGCCTCGATATCGATTTCAAAATTATCCTCTTTTCGCTGAACACTCACAACGGGAATCCCGAGGGTTTGGGCGATTATTCCATACATCGAAAAGGTGGGATTCGCAACGAAAATAGAGCCGACGCCGCCCAAGCAAGTAGCTATTAAGATGGATCTAATTAGTTCGTCGGAACCGTTGCCCACAGAAATATTGTCGGCTGTAATGGCGGTTTTGGGCAGTGTAACCCCCCCTAGCCCCCCCTTGTTAAGGGGGGGAACATTTAGGGATTCATTGACGTATTGGGCGAGATCCTCTTTGAGCGCTGCGTGGCCTCCGTCGGGATAACGATTTGTCTCAATTAACTGCTGGTAAGTCCAAGCTAGCTTTTTTTTTAATTCTTCTGGCAAGTCGTAGGGGCATTCATTGGTATCAAGGCGATCGAGTACACTTTCCGAGTGCGCTGATTCTCCTGACGCGCCCCCCGGATGGGGAGTGTATGCAGTAAGTTCGGCTAAGTCTTTTCGGATAAAGGGAAGCATGGTATGATTTTAAACTTTTGATTTAGATTGTCACCTTACAAAGCAAGGCAGAAGGCAAAAGTCAAGAAAAATTATGAAGGCAAAAATTTTCATTTTTTACCTCCCTGCTGAAATTTTTGCCTAATGGCGACTTACTTCTGCTGTATCAAAGGCGTCTAAACTTAGGATATAGCCTTTTCTATCTCGAAAGCAAGAGGAGACAGGGGATTTAGTTTCTGTCGCTCGATTGATGCGTCGGTTGTGGCAAATTGATTATTTTTATAAAGTAACTGCTGATATTTGGAAACCGAGTATGAAAGTCAAGCCTTCCGATATATCTAAAAATACCGCCGCTACCCTCATAGCTTTGAGTTTGGCTGTTCTCCCTTCAGCTATGCCTGCCTCAGCTCAAACTAACTCAGCTCCGGCACAGAACAATACTGATTCTAATGGAGTTGTTCTAGACAGAACTCCCTTTCAAGAAAGCAAGCGTGACAACAATCATTGGGGTGCTTTGGGTTTGTTGGGCATCCTCGGTTTGGCGAATCTGTTTCGCAAGGATGAACCCAAACGCTACCGCGATCCGATGGGCGAATAATTTTTAAAACGGCGAGCCTCTTCGAGGGCTCCGCTAACGCACAAGCCAAAAACCAAATCAACCGTCGTGGATTCACAAACCGGGTTTCTTACGCAAAGACTGGATTATTACCTTTAATCCGAGCCCCAAACCCGGTTTATTTGATATTGATGGCCATTTTTGCCACAAAGTTTATTCAATCGCGCCACAAAGCAATTCCGCCCAATAAACCGCTCACATTTGGTACGATTTTAACCTGTGGCGGTAACTCAAAAGCAATCTTTTTAGTATTGCCGCCGCCGATGTAAATGCGATCGCAGTTAAAGAGATGTTGCACAGAGGTGAGCGCTTTTTCCAGACGGCGATTCCATCTTTTGGAACCGACTGTATCTAATGCCGATCGCCCTAATTGCTGTTCGTAAGTTTCCCCTTTCCGAAACGGGTGATGTCCTAATTCTAGATTGGGCACCAAGATACCATCGACCAATAAGGCAGAACCGAAACCGGTGCCAAGGGTAATTACTAATTCTACCCCCGTCCCAGCAATTGCTCCCAATCCTTGAATATCGGCATCGTTAGCCACTCGCACAGGTTTTCCCAAGCGATCTTTGAGGGTAGTTTCTAGGTCAAAATCTATCCAAGACGGATCTAAATTCACTGCGGTTTTGATGACGCCTAGACGCACGACACCTGGAAAACCGACGGATACTCGGTCAAATTCCCCGTGTCCGCTTGCTAAAGAGGCGATCGCCTCTAGTACGGGTTCCGGTTTGGGTGGTTGAGGCGTTTCTAAACGGCTGCGTTCCGTTTGGGGCTCGCCTTCATTGTCCAACACCATAACTTTGATGCCACTTCCGCCAATGTCAACGGCTAAGGTGCGAGTCGATCGATCTTGTTCAGTCATTTGAGTGTTAAGACTTGCAAGTTGGTCAAATTTTAATTCTTGAATTGGCAAAACTTTTGAATCGCTTCCCACATTTCCCCTAGGACATTTCCCAAAGAATGATCATCTTCTAATTCAATTAATTGCACCCAGGGACGGTTAGCGGCAAAATCTCTGCTAGCTTGAATCGGTATTATTGTATCATGCTGGCCGTGAAGGATTAACGTAGGGACTGACCGCATTAATTTTTCTTCAGGGTATTGAGCCATATCTGCCAAAAACTGATAATTCAGTGGCAGATAACGCTGTTCCCCGTAGTGGTAAACGGGCAAATATTTCTCCGACTGCCACTTTTCTAACTGTTGCTGTCCCAACAGTGGCAGCCAGTGGGAGATAAAGTCAAAAGCCGGTGCTAACAAAACTATTTGCTTTACTGACAATTGTCGCTGGGCCAACCAAGCCGCTGTCAGTCCCCCAAAACTAGACCCAATTATGGTGACTCCCCCTATATTTTTTACATTTTCTGTGGGAGATGGGGAGGATTGAGTTGGCAAAAGTTCTGTTTCTATTTGGTTTAATTGGCGAGTGAGAGTAAGCCCCGAAAAATCGTTTTGATTGAGATCGGGAGTTTTTAGGTCAATCCCTAGGTAAGAAAAGCGCTCTCGGAAATATTTAGCCTTAGCTGAATCGGGACTTGAAGCAAAACCGTGTAAATAAATGTAACTCGAATCGTTCTGTAGATTCATCCAAAAATTTTTATGAGATTTTCCAACTTATTATTTTAACTTAATATGAGTTATTAACTAAAAAAATAATACACTAAATCAAAGAAAATATCTACTGATATTCGGAACAGATTAAGGACTCACAGGCATTTAAATTATGTGCTTTTAGAGGGCTTTTAACAAATTAAAGCACTCGCCTCTACTTGAAATTGCTGCGCTTTTAGACTGCTTTGCCGAAGAAATCAAGCAATGGGATATATTACAATACGGTTTACTTAAGGCTTGGGAGGCTTTAAGATTTTAAAAATAGGAGGATTAGTTTTTATTCCAGTACCTCTGTGTTTGACTTTTTTGGATTTAAACTTTGAAACAGGTTTTTTGACAACTCTTGGGTTGTTTCTCTGAACTCTTGGCGGCAAAGTTGCATCAAGTATCTCCAAATTCAGCCAAGTTAAAAAAAAGGGATTTCCTGTGATTCTAATCGCTGAAATCTTGGAACAGCACCAATACGGTTTACTTAAGGTCGAACAAGTGATAAACTATATATGATATACAAAAAGTAAATCAAGTATAGTGCCGT
>NZ_JAUBPR010000249.1:0-2438 GCF_036700845.1 Microcoleus sp. S13_C5 | reverse complement strand
GCTCCAGCTTTGTTTTATTCGACTGATGCTTAAACGACTAGGCACCGCCTAAAAAGATCTCAAATGGGTTCTATAAGATTAGTACAGATTCGCTCCAAGAGTTCCTGGCGTTCTTATCTGACAAGTGTCCGAGAACCTGAAATATTGCCCCCCTATGTAGTAGCAGATTTATATCAAAGACGCTGGCGAATTGAAGACGCATTTTATACCCCACATTCCGCAGATGTGTGTGGAATTTTTTTATCAGTTGTGAAAAGTTGGAGTCAAAAAGTTTTTCCGTTTAACTTATGCGGTTTTAACGTCACGGGTACCTGTCAAATCTCCCGAAATCAACTAAACTGAAATAGTTGATTTTTGGTAATTGCTCAACCCCCTTGACAAGAAGACGAGATAGACATTAGATCAAGGAATGGAAAAACTCCCCGACTTAAAGCAACTATCGAACGAGGCGAAAGAAGCCTTGATAGTAGAGCTATGGCAAGAAATCCAAAAACTCACCGCCGCTTTAGCCACTACAGGGGAAGCAAAACCAAATAAAGTTCCCACCAAAACCAGCAAAAATTCTAGCACTCCGCCGTCGAAGGGATTCAAGGCCAATATTAAGCCATCGAAAATTGAGGGGGTAAAAAGAGCCGGGAGCGTAGGAAGAGCAGGAGGGGGAAAAGAACTACATCCTCATCCCGACCAAACAATCATCGCCCAAGTCAAAAATTGCCCCCAGTGTGGAGAGAAAGTCACCGCCGCCGCACAAAAATTGCAATCCGTCTACGAAAAAATCGAACTACCCCCAATTCGCCCCATCGTCACCCGAATCGAACGTTATGGTGGTCAGTGTGCCTGCTGTCAGACCGAATATGTTGCACCAGTACCATTGGGAATGGAACCAGGTTCACCGTTTGGCCGGGAGATTCAAAGCTTAGTTACATATCTGCGTTACACTCATGCCATCAGCTACGAACGGCTATCATCCATATTGGCATCTGTCTTTGGACTCAAGATTGCAGTTGGAGCAATCGCCAACCTATTAGAGAAAGTCAAAACGAGTTTAGATGACCAAGTAACTCAAATACTCCATCGGTTGCGGCGGGCAAAATTAATTTGTTCAGATGAAACGAGTGCGAGAGTTAACGGACAAAATCAGTGGGAGTGGGTGTTTCAGAACCAGGATGTTTGTTTACACGTCATCCGCCCGAGTCGAGGGACTGGGGTAATTAACGAAGTTCTAGCAGAACACCGTCCCGATATCTGGGTGTCAGATTTATTTAGCGCTCAAAAAAATCACCCAGCCCCACAATGGCAAGTGTGTGAGTGCCCATCAACTGCGGGATTGCCAATATGCGATTGATGCAGGGGACAGAATTTTTGCCCCAGCGATGAAGAAGTTATTATTAAGGGCTTTTATCATCCATCGACGACGAGAAAAAATCGACGATGCCAGACTCAATCGATATCGAGAAAATTTACAGGAAAGATTAACGGGGATTTTGAATTTAGCGCCACACCATCCGGATGGTATCCGGTTACGAAAACGCTATGGTGGGCTAATTGACAATTTATTTCTCTTTCTGGAAGATGCGAAAATTCCACCCACGAATAATAGTAGTGAACAGGCGATTCGGATGAGTGTAATATTTCGCCGTGTGACTAATGGCTTCCGTTCGGAATGGGGGCGAGATTTGTTTGCTGCTGTTCGTTCAGTTGTTAATACTGGCAAGCGTCAGGGCTTGACGGCTTATCAATCTATTCAACAAGTTCTCTCTACTGATCGCTCCCTTTTTTCCCCTAGTTGAGCAATTACCTATTTTTTACCTGAATCCTTACGAGTTTTTTTAAAAGGTTTTGCCCGACATTGGAAAGTCGGAGCGAAAAAAAGAGTGGTTTTAGTAGTGGATGGAGTCGGATGGCATTTGAATGAAACCGTGAAAATCTTCAAGGGGATACATTTATATTGTCTGCCTTCACATTCACCCGAACTAAAACCTGCTGAAAGACTGTGACCATTAACAAATGAACCGATAGCCAATCGCTGTTTTAAAAACTTAGATGAATTAGAAGCAGTTTTATTCCAGGGGTGTCGCAAACTGTTAAATCTCAAACAGTTAATCCGTGGCCTGACTCATTTCTATTGGTGGCCGGAGGCAAAAGCTTAATCATGGTTAATCGACCGGACATGATATGATATTAGTCGAGCCACATTCTGGACACTGCATCGTTTCTCCCCTGATTTCATAGCTCCATTATGCAACGCCAGGGATGGAATCCCTGTGGTGCAACTGCGTCATAGACAGGCCGAAAAGGTGTAAGGGTAAAAAACCCTGAAGACTGCAGAGAATTAAGTCATCATCACCACCATATAGAAACAGAGGTCAAGCCCTCGGTCTATTAGTACGCCTCAGCTTCATCCCTCTCAGGACTTCCACTTAACGCCTATCAACGGG